>JAYTUE010000187.1:0-4864 GCA_043744715.1 Verrucomicrobiota bacterium
GGCACAGCGATGTGCTGGACAGCCTGCAGCCCCGGACCCGCGATGCGGTCAACGCCTTCGTCGCCTTTGTCGACCGCGTCCATGCTCCGCTCGAAGCCAACCAGCCGATTGGGCTCATGCAGTGGGCGACCGACTTCATCGCCGAGACCGGCTACCTCGACGACCTTCGCCGGCAGGAGAAGGATCAGGAAGTCGCCGACAACCGCGTTAAGAACATTAGGGGCCTGATCGCCGATCTCGACGGGGGCACGACCACGACGCACAAGCCCGCGGAACGTTTGGCCACCTACCTGGAGGAACTCTCGCTCGACAACGACAGGCGGAACGACAAGGAACCCGAGGGCGATCTGGTGACCATGATCACCATGCACAGCTGCAAGGGCCTGGAGTATCCCCACGTCTTCATCGTGGGCTTGGAGGACGGCCTGCTTCCGCATTCGCGGTCCAAGGTGGAAGGCACCATGGATGAAGAGCGCCGCCTCTTCTACGTGGCCATCACGCGGGCGATGGAGTCCTTGACCATCACGATGTGCTCCGGCCGGAAACGCTACGGCCAGCTCTTCCCCTGTCAGCCATCCCCGTTCCTCGGCGAGTTGCCGAAGGATCTCGTGGAGCACGCAGACTCGGCCCAGAAGAAGCCCGTCACCCAGAGCGATGGGCTCAAGTTTTTCGAGGCGATGAAGGCTTCGCTGGGGAGTTGAGCGGCTGATCGGCCGCGGGCCGGCGTGTCACGCTTCGCGGAACGACCGCACTTCAATGAGCCTGGAGGCGCTTACGGGAGCGTCGAAACCTTTCAGCGTGACCGTTCCCATGTCCTCGACGCGGGCCATGTTGCCGAGGGCTTTCCGCGTGTTGTCGTCGATGATGATCTCCATCGGCCCGGCGGCGCCGCAAAGCCTGGAGGCGAGGTTCACACGTTCCCCGAGCACGGTATAGTTGAGGCGGTCCGATGAACCCATGCACCCCGCCACGACTTCCCCCGTCGCCATGCCGATACCCATGCGGATGACCCGCTCGGTGGATTGGTTGAGAAGGTCGCGCTCCTGGACCATGCGGACGGCGCATCTCGCCGCGTTGTAGGCGTCCTTGTCGGTTGAACGGGGAGCGCCGAAGACCGCCATGATCAGGTCTCCGACGAACTTGTCGACGACGCCGTCATGTTCATGGACCACCCTGGTCAGCGTCGTCATGTGCTCGTTCAGCAACGCGATCACTTCGACCGGAGGCATGTCGGCCGTGAGCTTGGTGAATCCGCGGATGTCGCAGAAGAGAACCGTCACCTGGCGCTGCTCGCCGCCGAGAGTAGCGCCGCCTCCCCGCATCATCTCCTCCGCGACTTTGGGATCCGCCACGATGTTCAGCATCGTCCGGAACCGCTCCCGCTCGCCGAGGCCTTCCGCCATTTCGTTGAACGACTGGGTCAGCACGCCGATCTCGTCCCGTGACCGGATGGGAAGGCGGATGGAGAAATCGCTCGCGCGGACTGCCTTGGTCGCATGCACGAGGGCATTGATCGGTCCGGCCAGACCGTGCGTCAGCAGGAGGCTGAGGAGAAAGGCTCCGGCCATGGTGACGGCGGCCGACGTGATGATGCTCGCCCGGAGGGCGGCGACCTCTTTTAACGCCGCCGCCATCGGGAACAGCCCCACTTGATAGGCTTTGCCGAAAGGGGAGCCCGCGTTGAGTTCCCGGTAGACGAGGTGATGGGGTTCCCCATCGATCCGGAGCAGCGGCATCCTGCCCGGCTTGAGCAGATCCTCGGCGACGATCCGGGTCAGGTTGGTCGCTGTCACCCTGTCGATGAACTGGGAATAGACCTCCCCATCGAGAAGGATTCCGCTTCGCACTTTTTCACGGCGCGTGAAGAGCGTCCGCTCCCCCAGGTCGAGCACGGTCCCCATGACGATGGCACCGGCGAACTTGCCGTCCGCGATGTCGAAGACCGGGGTGATGAGGACCTCGCGAACCGGATTGTTGGTCGTGTCCTTCAATACCAGAAATGCCAGCTGCTGATCCTTGAGCGTCGGGATCGCTTTGATCACGGGCTCCAGCTCGTCCTGGCTTCGCAACCGGGCTTTGCCCTGGCTGACGATGGGGTTGTTGGTGCCAATGAGGTGCCCCTCCGCGTTGATGAACCGGACGAACAGGTCTCCCCTTCGTCCGGAGGAGCCCGCTCCACCTGGCTGGTTTAGGAGAGGACGTTGCCCGCCGCTTGGGCCCCCTTTGGATCCGCCGGGGTTGCCAGAATTTCCAAATCCACCCGAACCCGCGGGATTGCCCATCCCCCGTCCGCCGAAGCCGCCCGGTCGAAATCGTTGCAGGGGGTTCGAGTCGCGGGCCTGCCTGCCGGATTCTTCGGCCATTTGGCGGAAGAGCGCGAGGCCGTCTCCCTTTTTGAGCGCATCGATGACCTTTGGATCGATGGCGAGTTTGTCGCTTTGATCCTTCAACGCCGCCAAGCGCGTCGCCTGTTGGTCCGCGGCGAATTCCAGGTCGTTTGTGAATTCCTCCTCGAACAGGAGGCGGTAAGTCTCCCTGACCCGGTCCTGCGTCAGGATGATCGTGGCCGTCGTGACGCCCACCACGACGATCATCATGCAGAACAGCAGCTTCGTGCGGAAAGAAAGGTTCATCTAGGAAACAACGGCGCCCATGGAAGACGCCTAGGCGGCGATGGAAAGTGGTGCTCCGACCAGGAATTGAACCTGGATATGACGTTTAGGAAACGCCTGCTCTATCCATTTGAGCTATCGGAGCGATCAGCACGCGCGGATTAACAGCAATCTCCGCCGACATGGCAAGGCGGAGGAACAGAAGGGCGAAACTTCGCCCTGTGACACCCGTCGCCCATCGCTTCTCCATGGTGGGATTCCCCCATGTGACTCGATGGAAGCGTGGCGGACGGTCTATTCGACAGATGTCTTCAGGCGAAAGCGGGAGCGGGAGCGGGGCCTTGAGAACGGCCAGCCAACAGAAAGATGAAATTCCACGCTCGCCTCCCGCGCTTTCAGATGACAGGCTCCCTTCAACAGAATGCAAAAGCCCAACTATCAATTCGAGAAGCGCCGCAAGGAATTGGACAAAAAAGCCAAGAAGGAAGAGAAACGCCGGCAAAAGCTCGAAGCTGCCAAAAACCCGCCCGCGCCTGAGGCGCCGGCTGATCCGGCCTGACGACGGGGCGGTGGACCGTCCGCCTTGATCCGCTTGGCGGTCGTATGGGGGATTCTATTCCATCTGGGCGAAGCCGAAACAGGCGGGTTCCGCCAATCGCGCTCCGGCCTCTTTCGTTTCCAAAAAGACGAAATCGATGCAGCCCCGATCCATCCATTCCGGCGTCCGCATCGGTCATGTGCATCTCAAGGTGGCGGACATCGAGAGGGCGCTTGGCTTCTACCGGGATGTGCTGGGATTCGCCGTCACGCCGCGTTTCGGACAACAGGCGGCGTTCCTGTCGGCGGGCGGATACCACCATCACATCGGACTGAATACGTGGGAGAGTGCCGGCTCGTCAGCTCCGCCACCCGGACGCACGGGCCTGTATCATCTGGCGATCCTCTATCTTGCCAGAGCGGAGCTTGCGGCTGGGTTGCGCCGGCTGCTCGCGGCTGGGATCGAACTCGACGGAGCCGCCGACCACGGCGTGAGCGAGGCGTTGTATCTCCGTGATCCGGATCAAAACGGCGTGGAGTTTTATTGGGATCGGCCGCCCGGGCAGTGGCCCAAGACCACCACCGGTGAATTGGCCATGTTCACCCGGGCCTTGGACCTCGAAGGGTTGCTCAAGGAATCCACCGTGGAGTCTAAAACCCTTTAGCCGTTCCTCACGATATTCGAGGCGGGGCTGCAGTTTTCCTCGGCTTTGTCTCGGCCAAGAGGATCAAAGCTTCTTCAGAAGGTCTTTCCATCGTTTCCAGCCATCCTCGCGGGCCTTCTTGTTTTCCGCGCTCCCGGCGGGATCTTCGCCAGCGCGCATGAAACCGTGGCCGGCTCCGTCGTAGACGACGGGTTCAAAGGTCTTGCCGGCGGTCTTCATCAGGTCGGTCGATTTGGGAATCGTCGCGTTCACGCGGGCGTCGTTGCCGCCGTAAAATCCGTAGACCGGAACCTGGATGCGGGCGAGTTCCTCGGGCTTGTCGGTGCCGGAACCGTAGAAGACGAAGCCGGCCTTCACGTCCTTGTTGTTGGTCACGAAGCGGAAGGTCTGGGTGCCGCCCCAGCAGAATCCACCGACGGCGACCTTGCCGTTGCAGGCGGGAAGTTTTTTCACGTAGTCCACGGCTGCGTTGAGGTCGGCCGTGATCTGGTCGGGAGGAAGGGAGCCGATCTTGCCGCGCGCCCCGTCGGCGCCGCCGAGCGATTCGGTGCCGCCGCCGTTCGGACCGGAACCGGTCAGGAGGTCGGGAGCGATGACGATGTAACCGGCCTCGGCCAGTTGATCCGCCATGCCGCGCATCCAGTCCGACAGGCCGAAGATCTCATGGATGATGACGACGGCGGTGGCCTTCTCCTTGGACTCGGGATAGGCGACCCAGCACTTCACCTCACGGTTGCCGTGCTTGATGGTGATCCATTCAAGGTGGCGCGGGGATTTCTCCAGCCGGGCCTTGGCCCAGTCCTGGGCGTGGACGGCGGATGTGACGAAAGCGAGGGCGGCGAGCAGTCCGAGAAGCTTCTTCATGGTGGGAGGAGGTTGGTGGTGACTTGGAACAGGCGGATCAGACGGTGGGAGTCATTCCGAGGACAAGATCAAACTTGGCGACCAGCTCTCCGGCCTTTGCGCCCTTGAGCGGCGTGAAGTCGACGGTGATGTTCTCGCGGGCCTTCGGATCCTTGATGCTTTTCCAGATTCCGTCCTTCTCGTTGC
>JAYTUE010000188.1:0-18891 GCA_043744715.1 Verrucomicrobiota bacterium
CTTCGAGGACAACCAGTCGGTCATCGAGCAGCGTGAAGTGGGGCTGGACACGCCTTCCTTCAGCGGCGCGCTCAAGTCCGCGCTCCGGCAGGATCCCGATGTGATCATGATCGGCGAAATGCGCGACTCCCTTTCCTTCGCCGCCGCCATGAGCGCGGCCGACACCGGCCACCTCGTGCTGTCCACGCTGCACACCACGAACGCCTCCCAGTCCATCACCCGCATCCTGGATTTCTTCAAGGCCGACGAACGCGAACAGGTCCGTCGCCAGCTTGCCGGCACCCTCAAGGCCGTGATCTGCCAGCGCATGATCCCGGCGGTTGACGGCACAGTCGTCCCGGCGCAGGAAATCATGATCAACACCAGCACGGTCAAGAAGCTCATCGAGGACAACCGGCTCGACAAACTCGCCGCCGCCGTCGAGACGGGCATTGACGACGGCATGCAGGATTTCAACCAGGCCCTTCTCAAGCTCGTCCAAGCCGGCAAGGTCACGAAGGAAGAAGCGTTGCTACGTGCGACCAATGCCCAGGCCCTCGAGATGAACTTCCAGGGAATCTTCCTCAGCCAGGGCAAACGCATCCTCGGCTAGGAAACCAGAAGGCCGAAGGCCAAAGCCCGAAGGAAACCCAAAGCTCCAGGGTTCTCCGCGCCATGAACGGTAGGTCGAACACCCTGCCTGCCCTTCGTGCTTCTGGATTCAGCCATTCTTTCAGCCTTTGGCCTTCGTCATTCGGGCTTCAGTTCGCCCACTCCGGATGCTCGATGAAGGCATAGCAGAGCATGTGCGCGATGGTCATCTGGGCGTCTTCCGCCCGGCCGTAGTGGGTGTCGTTCACCACGAGCGACTCATCGCAAATATCCGCCAGAGTTCCGCGTTTGGCTCCGACGAGAGCCGCCGTGAACAGCCCGTTCTCCTTCGCCCAAGTGCAGGCCTTCACCAGATTGGGCGAGCTGCCGCTCACGCTCAGAGTCAGCACCATGTCGCCCCTCCGGCCGTAGTTCATCAACTGCCGGACGTAGACGTCCTCGTAGGAATAGTCGTTCCCGAGTGCGGTGACCCAGCTGGTGTTGTCGTTGAGCGAGAGCACCCGGAAGCGCCGGACGACCTTGTCGGAAGAACTCTTGCCGAGATCAGTGGCGAAGTGGGAGGCGTTCGAAGCCGAACCGCCGTTGCCGAAGACGAAGAGCTGCTTGTCCTCGTTCAACACCTGCTTGATGCGGCCGATCAACCGGGCCACGGCGGCTTGGTCTATCGAGTCGAGCGCGGCCTTCTGCGCGGCGACGTAGCGGGCAATCCAGTCGTTCATGTGCGGAAAGACTGCGGTCACTTGGCGCCCGCTGGCAACGGCACTTGTCCGGGCCTTCCGAGGTAGTAGAGCAAGTCGCGGATCTGCTGGTCGTTGAGCTGCGCGATTAATCCTTCGGGCATCATGGAAAACTCGCTCGCCTCCACCTTCTTCACCTCGGCCAATGGCAGCGTCAGCTTCTCGTTCGGCGTCTGGATGACGAGCGCCTGCGGCGTGCGTTCCTTGACGATGCCCGTGAGCACGCGGTCGTCCTTCATCTCGATGGTGCTGACGCGGTAGTCGATCGGGATGACGGCGTTCGGGTAGAGGATGTTTTCCAGGAGGTAATTCACGTCACCACGATTCGCGCCCGTGATGTCCGGCCCGACCGCGCCGCCAAAGTCGAACAGGTGATGGCACTGCCCGCAGAGCTGGTTGTATAGGGCACGCCCTTTCGACGCGTCGCCCGGCTGCGAACCACCGGCCTGGTAGATCGCGCGGACGCGGGTGATCTCCTTCTGCTGGTCGGGCGTGGCTTCCTTCACCACGCCCCAGACCTCGTCGATCTGTTTGGCAATGTCGGCGTCCTTCAAGTTGCGGAGTTGCCGGACGAGTTCGGCCGTCAGATCGGTGCGCGGAACTTTATGTTCGGCCACGGCCGACAGCAGCGGCTTCGCGTAGGTGAGACGCGAGGCAAGCGTGTTGAGCGCGTCGCGTTTCTCCGCTCCGCCAAGCGAACCGTAAACCGCGAGAACCGCCGGCGCAGTCTTCGCATCATCGAATCCCGCGAGCCCGCGCAAAGCCACACCGCGAAGCTCGGGCTCCTTCAGCAAGCCTTGCAGCAATGGAGGCAACTGCGTGTCACGCACGGCCAGAAGTGAGTCCACCGCCGCACGGCGAACGCCCGCATTCGCGGTGGCATCGGCTGCGGTTTGCCGAAGCGCGGCAAGTGCCGTGGGGCTGCCGAACTTGAGTGAGAGAGCCTGGGCCAGCGTGCGCACTTCGGCATTCGCGCTGGCCGCGAGCTTCTTCTCCACGGCGTCCCAGCCGACGGGCATCGGCGCGCTGCGACGGCCTTGGACGGAGAAGGTCAGCCCGCGCAGGACGTCGAGCTGGAGCTGCGCGTCGGAGGACTCGGCGAGAAGCTGCGTGAGCTTCGGCAATGAATCGGCGGCCGAGACGGACAAGGCAACGGCGACGCCCGCCGTGAGCGAGGTGAGGAAACGTTTCATTGGGCGGAGGCGAAACTGGCGGTGGCGAGGCGGCGGGCGATGAACTCGCGGACCTTGGGAATCTTGCAGGCCTTCAGGAGGTCGATGGCCTTGTCGGGATCGGTGGCGACGCAACCTTCGGCGGCATACCAGTAGAGGAGCGGCAGGTTATGGTCGGCGATGTCTTCGCTGTGCTGGAGAAGCTCCGTGAGGATCGGCCAACGCTGTTCAACCGGCAGGCGTTGGAGGGCAGAGGCGATGTAGCGACGAACGACGGGGGATTTGTCGCTCGCAGCCAAGGTCTTAAGTTTTGCCAAAAAAATCGCGTCGCCTTTCCTGTCCTCCAAGGCGAGCTGGATCGCCCAGCCACGGACAAATTCATCATCGTGATTGGCGAGCCGCGCCGCATCTTCGTCCGACACTCCGCCCATTCCGCTAAGCGCCCACATTGATCTGAGGACGGCGTTAGGAGTCTTGCCGCTCGCCTCGATGGACAATCCGCTCCTTAAGGAAAAGTCCTTCTGCCATGCTCCAAGGTTCTGGGCGTTGTCCAAGTGGACAGGGGACTGGAGAAGTGTCCATGAGTTGAACCGCTCCGCCAGCAGTCGTCTTGAATGCCGGCTCATCCACTCGTTGTTCGAGGTGACGAGCTTAACCAGCTCCTGATCGCTCAGTTTTCCCAAGTCCACCTTCGTCTTCGGCTGGTCGTTGAAGACGATCTTGTAGATGCGGCCGTTGCTGCGGTCGTGGCCGTCGATGTTGTTGTGGTGGCACTGGTTTTTGTCATACCAATCGATGATGTAGACGGAGCCGTCGGGATCGAGACGCTGGTTGAGGGTCTGGCTCCACGTGTCGTTGAAATTGAGGAAGTCCGCACCGTGACGGCCGACGTAGCCGGAACCTTGGGCTTCGGGGATCTCCATGTTGACGCGCTGGCCGTGGATGTTTCCGAGGAAGAGGTTGCCGCGATACTCGGCGGGCCAACTGGTCCCGAGGTAGACCATCATTCCCGCGTGGGCGTGGCCGCCACCGGCGCTGTCGCTGCGGCCGTTACCCGCGTGCGGTCCCTTGTTGCCGGCGTAGTGGACATGGTCGGCCACGGTCTGGATGTCCTCGTAGAAGTAGGGGAAGATCGGCTTGCGGCTGCCGGACTGGCGGGAGCGTTCGTTGCGGGCGGTTTCCTCGGGACCGACGGTGTAGTGTTCGCCGCCCTGCCTCTGGTAACGGCCGCCCTGGATCATGTGCCAGAGGTGCGGGATGACGCAGGCTTCGATCCAGGCCTGGCCGCGTTCGTCGAAGTCGAGTCCCCAGGGATTGCTCGTGCCTTCGGAGAACACCTCGAACTGGTGCTTGGTCGGATGGTAACGCCAGACGGCGGCATCGACCCATTGCCGATCTTTCTCAGGAGCGCCGGGCTTACCGACATGGGACGGACAGAACACGCCGTGGCATCCGTAAAGCCAGCCGTCGGGGCCCCAGCTGAAGGTGTTGAGCGTCTCGTGGGTGTCGCGGGTGTAGTCCCAGCCATCGAGCAGGATCTGTGGCGGGCCGGATTGCACGGGAACGTCGCCGTCCTTGATCGGGATGAACATGAGGTGCGGCGCGGCGCCGACCCAGATGCCGCCGAAGCCCCATTCGAGACCGGAGACGAGGTTGAGGTTCGTGACGACAACGGTGCGTTTGTCGAACTTGTGGTCCCCGTCGGTGTCTTCGAAGCAGATGATGCGGTCGATGCCTTTCCCTTCCTCGCGGCGCTTCGGATAGCTGTAGCCTTCCGCGACCCAGAGCCGACCGCGATCGTCGTCGCAGAAGGCGATGGGCTGCTTCACGTCGGGTTCGGCGGCGAAGAGGTGGAGCTTGAATCCGGGCGGCAGCGTAGCGGCTTTCAACGCGGCCTCGGGAGAAAGACCGGCGAAGAGGACAGTGTCGGCCGCCGGTGGCTGGCTCTTCTGGAGTTCGGTCAGGGAGATTTCGCCGGCGAGCTTAGGACGTTCGGCGTAGAGCCGGAAGTCGTCGAAGTTGACGTGGCCCCACGCGCCGACCTGCTGGTCGACGATGTTGATGAAGATCTCTTTCCCGAGCTGCTTGGATAGATCGACGCCGACCGGCCTCAGGGTCTCAGTTTCGCTGCCGGAGACCTGGAAAAAGGCCTTCATCGTCGACACGTCGACCAATTCGACGCGCGTGTTCGACGTAGAACCGCCGGCCACGCGGAAGCTGGCCCAAGGCTGCGTCACCTTGAACGGCACGCTGGTGAGAACGCCGCGGGCGTTGTCTCCCTTCACCTCGTAGCTGCCGACCCAGAAGTTGCCGGCGTGGCCGCTCGTCATGTCACTGCGGCGGATCTTCACCGTGTCGCCACGAACCGGCTGGCCTTCGAAGGCGTCGCCCTCGGCCTTCCAATCGCGCAGGTCGCCGGACTCGAAGTCGAGATTCAGCGGGCGTCCGTCTTTGCCGAGCGGCAACGCGCCAACGGGCTCGGCGGCTGAAACCGAACTACAGAGGACGACGGCGCAGAAACCCAGAAACGAACGGATCAAGGAAGTGTGAGGACGCATGTTGCTGGCCTGAGATGACGGACCGGAATGATTCGATGCCAGGCACATCGAAATCCGGCATCGATGGACCCGTTGACGCCCCGAGTAGCCGATTGGCTACGCCGGTCGGCCGGCTACTTGGTGATGGGCTTCGGCTGGGCCTTCTCCCATTCCGCTTCAGTCACGGCCTTGCGCTCTTGAATGAAAACGAAGGCGCCCTTCTTGTTGCCAACAACGATGTCGGGCAGACCGTCGCCATTGATGTCGCCGACCTTTACTTCCACGCCGGTGCCCGATGCCTTGTCGACCAGATGGGGAACAAAGTCGACGGACTTGTCGGCGTTGCGGACGAGCTTGAACCAGTAGAGCACGGGATCCGCCATCGGTTCCGCGTCGCCAGCGGGACCATGGGCCCAGAAGCGTTTGCCGGTGACGATGTCCTTCAGGCCATCACCATCCATGTCCACAAGGTCGATGGCGTGGATCTGCGAGAACTTCACTCCATAGCGGTTCTCGCTGGCCTCCTTGTTCACGAAGATGTGTTGGGCGAACTGGATTTCGCCGTCCTTCTTTTCGGCCAACTGCTCATACCAGGCGAGCCCGTAGCCGTGCGCGGCAAGACTGGTGATGACGTCGTTCCGGCCGTCGCCATTGACGTCATAGGCATACATCTGGGCACTGCCGGCGGCCGGGGCGAAGGGGAACTTGTGCTGCTTCCACACGGGATCGCCGGCTAGCGAGGCAGGCTGCTCCCACCAACCGTCCTTCTCTAGGAGATCCATGCGCCCGTCACCATTCACGTCGCCTATGCCGAGGCCGTGGGTGAACTTGTGATACTTGTTGTTGGGGGAAATGGGATGCCATGTGAAGGGCTTGGTCGGGTCGGCCTTGTCGGGAACCGCATAGCCGTAGAATCCCTTCGAGGAACAGACGATCTCGGGCACACCGTCGCCGGTGATGTCGGTGAACTGCGGTGATTCGTTGTCCGTGACATCGATGGCGAGATGCTTCTTCCACGGACCATCAACACCCTTGGGGTTCTCATACCAGAAGGATGCCTCGCCGGGGAACCCGAGGACCAGGATGTCGTCCCAGCCGTCGCCATTGAAGTCGCGGGTGAAGGTGAAGAAATTGTCCGCGTAGGCGTTGTCTTTCCCCAAGCCACCTTGGAAGCCAGGCACCGCGACCGTCGTCATCGGTCCCAGTTTCAACTGGAAAGTCTGCTTGGCCGGATAGAATTCGTGCCGGACCTTGAAGTCGGGACCAGCCCACCAATAGGGGCCGTAGACGATGTCCTTCTTGCCGTCCTTGTTGAAATCGCCCCAAGCGGCGCCTTCCGACCAGAACTGGTCGGTCAGCTGGATTTTCTTGAACGTGATCAGCGTTTTCTCCGCAGCCAGCAACGAGCACACGGTGGATAGGGAGACGGCAAGCGTGAGAATACGGTGGGACATGGGGTGTTTGTCGCAGCGCCAGAGCAACGGGTCAAGGACAGCGAACCCAGCGATTCAGTGATGCGTGATTTTCACGCGCTACGCGTGAAAATCCTCACGGGGATTCTTTCTCGAAGCGAAGAAATGTCGGAAAACCTCAACAAAACCAAGCACCTCAAAGCGCATGCGTGTTGGCATACACACTGCGATATGAATTTTCAGGTAAAACGAGTTGACTCTGTAAGTCTGTTTCTTACATATCGCCGCTCGTCACCCGACAATCCAACCACACACCTATGAAACTCATTCGTTCCAATCGGACCAATGGATTCACGCTGATCGAACTCCTCGTCGTCATCGCGATCATTGCCATTCTGGCCGGCATGCTGCTCCCCGCTCTTGCCAAGGCCAAATCCCGCGCCCAGCGCATCTCCTGCGTCAACAACGTCAAGCAGGTCGCCATGGGCCTTCGTTTGTTCGCCAACGACAACGATAACCGCTACCCCGACTCCTCCACGAACATCAGCTCAGCGGTCAACATGTGGCAGCTGTTCCAGCTCGCCCAGAATGACATCAGCAGCCCCCGCATCCTCGCCTGCCCTTCCGACACCGACAAGTTCCCCGCGACTGACTTCCTCCTGCCGAGCTCGCAGGGATTCGACTTGAACAATTCCTATTCCGCTCCTCAGAAAGGAATCAAGGCCACCTCCTACTTCTACGCGGCTGGAGCCGACGAAGGCGCCCCGCAGCGTCTGCTCATCGGTGACCGTAACATCACCGAGCTCGGCGCCGACCAGGAACCCGGAACTTCCTTCACGATCGGCGGCTTCAACGGCGGCCAGAACGGCCAGGCCAACTTGGCGACCGTCAGCGGAACTTCCATCCAAGCGGCCAACGTCCGTTGGAACAACAAGGTCCACGAGCGCGGTGGCAACGTCGCTTTCATGGACGGATCCGCTCAGCAGCTGACCAGCGGCAAGCTCCGTGAGGCGCTTCGCCTCGCTCCTGTCGTCACGTCCGTCTGGTTCCCCCAGACCCAGGCCGACGGCAAGCTGTAAGTTGTAAGTTGTAAGTTAACTTCAATCCAAAGAGGCACCCGCAAGGGTGCCTCTTTTTTTGTCCCCTGATTTGGACCAGCTCAGCTCGCCGCGAGTCGGATGATCTCCGCCAAGCTCGTCCGGGGCCGGAAACCGGTTACGCGATGAAGCTTCTCCACCGATGGACGCCGACGCTGCATGTCCTGAAACCCGGCGACGTAAGCCTGTTCATAGGGGATCATTTCGATTCCTGAACTTGATCCGAGCGACTGGATGACCAATCGGGCCAGCTCAAGAATGCTCGCCTCGGCCGGATTGCCGACGTTGAAGACCTCCCCGAGCGCGGCCTTCGTCCCCGCCAGTCGCACCAGCGCTTCGACAGTATCGGTCACGAGACAGAAGCACCGGGTCTGCGCGCCATCGCCGTAGACTTTGAGCGTCTGCCCCGTTTTTGCGGCATCGATGAACCGCGGCAAGACCATCCCGTGTTTGCCGGTTTGCCGCGGGCCCACCGTGTTGAAGAGGCGGACGATCACCACGGGCAACCCACGCTCCCGCGAATGGGCGAGAGCCAGAAACTCGTCCATCAGCTTGGAACAGGCATAGCTCCAGCGATGCAGATTGGGCGGACCGATCAGCAGGTCGTCCTCCTCGGAGAACTCATTCTTCGCGCTTTTCCCGTAGACCTCCGAAGTCGATGTCAGGAGGAGGGGCGTTCGATGGCGGCTGGCCACCTCGAGTATCGCCTGCGTTTCATCGAGGTTGTTGCGGATCGTTTCGATGCCCGAGGACATCACCAGCTCCACCCCGACCGTCGCCGCCAGATGGAAGATCTGCGAAGCGCCGGCGCACAACTCGTCCAGCCTTTCGCAGCGCGACACGCGGGCCGCGACCTTGGCCAGAGCGGGATTCGATTCCACCGCCGCCAGGTTGTTCCAGCTGCCGGTCGAGACATCATCTATCACCACCACGCGGTGGCCGTCGCGCAGGAGACGTTCTACAAGATGGGAGCCGATGAATCCGGCCCCGCCGGTGACGATCACGTGTTTTCCAGGAACGGGTTGCATGATGAATTCGGCCCAGCGTCCTCCCCAACACTTCGCGGCTCAAGCCTGCGTCCGCCTGTGCGTCGAAACTTGCAGCCCTGCGCTGCCGGCCAATAGTCCCCCCGTTGTCCGACTCCGCCCAATCCTCCTCCGCATTGATGCCCGTCGTCCGGGCAAGCCTTCTGACAAGCTGGCGGCGTCTCCAATCGATCCGCGAGCAGTCGCGCCTGCTGAGTTTCGTCATCCTCGGCTTCATGGCCATCTACCTGGCGTTCGCTTTCTGGCTGTTCCGGACCGCACTGAGGTTCATCAACAGCTTTCCCGGTTTCGGCACGATCCTGAGCGAGAGGCTTTTGTTCATCCTCTTCGCATTCCTGTTTTTCCTCCTGCTGGCGAGCAACCTGGTCATCGGCTACACGAACTTCTTCCGGCAACGGGAAACCAATTTCCTCCTCACGCTCCCGCTCTCGGCCCAGAACGTCTTTCGCTGGAAGCTCGTTGAATCCGTGATGCTGGCCTCCTGGGCTTTCCTGTTCCTCATCGCCCCGATGCTTGTGGCCTACGGCCTGAACCAGGGCGTCGCCTGGCATTTCTATCCGGTCACGGTCGCGCTCGTCGGGCTCTTCATCGGGCTCCCCGGCGTCTTCGGAGCCTGGGCGGCGATCGCGCTCGGGCTCTTCCTCGGCCGGCGAAAATTCCAGATCATCACCCTGCTCGTGCTGGGTGTGCTCATCGGCCTCGTCGCCTACTGGCTCCGACCCGTTCCGCTGGCCGACGATCTGCCGGAAACGCGCGTGCTGGCGGTCCTCGACAAGCTGCTTTACCGGACGAAGTTCGCCGAGTTTCCCGGGCTCCCCAGCTATTGGCTCTCCAGCAGCGTGATGAACTGGACGGACGGCGCCGCCTCCACCGCCCTGTTCTTCGCGCTCGTGCTCCTGAGCAATGTCCTGTTCTTCGGAATCCTGAGCGTGACCCGCACCGGCCGCCTGTTCTACGAGGGTTTCTCCGCCGTTCTCAGCCGTGGCGGGTCGGTGGGTGACTGGTCCTGGCTCTGGGGTGGCAAGTCCGCCGGAACCTTCGCCTACCCGCTGCCGCTGATGGAAAGGATCCTCGCACGCTTCCGTTTCATCGCGCCCGATGTCCGGGCACTGGCGGTCAAGGACGCCCGCGTCTTCTGGCGCGACACGACGCAATGGGGCCAGACGCTCGTGCTCTTCGGCCTGCTCGGCGTCTACATCCTCAATCTCCGCCACTTCTCCCAGCAGTTGACGAATCCCTTTTGGATCAACCTCGTCGCCTACCTCAACCTCGGGGCCTGCGCGCTCAACCTCTCCACGCTCACGACGCGTTTCGTCTATCCGCAGTTCTCGCTCGAAGGCCGACGCCTCTGGGTCGTCGGCATGGCGCCGATCGGTCTGGTGAACGTCGTGCGGGTGAAGTTCTGGCTGACCGGCATCGCTTCGTGGCTCGTCACGCTGCCGCTCATCATCCTGTCTTGCCGGATGCTCCTGATGGAATGGGACCTCGTCGCCTACTTCTGCGGGGTCGTGACGTTGATGACCTTCAGTCTCAACGCGCTCGCCGTGGGGCTCGGGACTCTCTTCCCCAACATGCGTGAGGAAAACCCGGGGAAGATCGTCAGCGGATTCGGCGGAACCTTCTGTCTTGTCCTCAGCTTTGCCTACGTCGTCGGTTCCGTGGCCCTGCTCGCCGTCGGCGTTCCCACAGGCCGTGATCGCGAACACTGGCCGGTCGTTCTGGCCCTGCTCGCGTTCTTCGGACTGTCGCTGCTGATCGGCTGGCTCCCCTACAAGCTCGGGCTGAAACGTGTCACGCATTTCGAGATCTAGGCCGCCTGTTTTCCTTCGTGCCCTTCGTGGATGAACAATCCCCTTGGCCGAACTCGCCGTCGCCGGTTTCATCCGCGGGCACATGAAGATCCTGGTCATCGGTTCCGGCGGCCGCGAACACGCCCTTGTCTGGAAGCTCGCGCAGTCGCCGCTCGTCACCCGCATGTGGTGCGCGCCAGGCAACGCCGGCATCGCGGACGAACGACTTTCGACCAATGGCAGCGCTGTCGAACTCGTGGCCATCGGAGCTGAGGAGATCCCCGCGCTCGTCGCGTGGGCGCAGATCAACAAGCCCGACCTCACCGTCGTCGGCCCGGATGGTTCCCTCGGCGCCGGAGTCGTCGACGCCTTCCAAGCCGCCGGCCTGAAGATCTGGGGCCCGAACAAACAGGCCGCGCAGTTCGAGGCCTCGAAGGTTTTCTCCCAGCACTTCATGGAGAAACACGGCATCCCGACGGCGAAGAGCGGAATGTTCGGAGATCCTGCCGAAGCCAAAAAATTCGCCTCATCGCTCGATGGCCGCGTGGCGGTGAAGGCCGACGGCCTCGCGCTGGGCAAAGGCGTCATCCTCGCGACCAGCATCAAGGAAGCCGATGCCGCGATCGACGAGATCATGGTCGACAAAGCCTTCGGCAACGCCGGCGCGCGCGTCGTCATCCAGGAGCTTCTCGAAGGCATGGAGATTTCCCTCCACGCCCTGTGCGACGGGAAGACGGCGAAGCTTTTTCCCACCGCGCAGGACCACAAACGCGCCTTCGACGGCGACACCGGCTTGAACACCGGCGGCATGGGCACCTATTCGCCCGCGCCCTTCCTCACCGATACCGAGCTCGCCGAAGTCGGCCGGCAGATTCTCCATCCGTGGCTTCAGGGTTGCGCGGCCGAAGGCATCGACTTCCGTGGCATCCTCTATCCCGGCGTCATATTGACGAAGGCCGGCCCGAAGGTGATCGAGTTCAACGCCCGCTTCGGCGATCCCGAGGCGCAGGTCTACCTCACGCGCTTGGAGAACGATCTCGTCGAGCTTCTTCTTGCCAGCGTCGAAGGCCGGCTCGACCAGATGGAGCTGCGTTGGTCGAAGAAGTTTTCCGTCTGCGTAGCCATGGCCTCGCCCGGCTATCCCGGAAGCTATGCGAAGGGAAAAGTCATCAGCGGTCTCGATGATGCGGCGCAGCTGCCCGACACGAAGGTGTTCCATGCGGGAACCGCCTTGAAGGACGGCAAGGTCGTGACCAACGGCGGCCGCGTCCTCGGCGTCACCGCCTGGGCCGACACGCTCCAAGCCGCGCGCGATGCGGCCTATGCGGCGGTGGACCAGATCCAGTTCGAAGGCGGCGCGCACATCCGCCGCGACATCGCGGCCAAGGCGTTGGCGAAGTGACGTCGCGACCTCCCTTCGGCCGCCTCACTTCGCCATCTTCAACGAAAGCAGATACGGATGGGCCGCGCCGCCGCGGTCGTGGGCGTCGAGGACGACGAGGAACCACGGACCCGGCGTGGGCAACGTGGCATCCAGAACGGCATCGCGGCTAGGCAGGGGATCATCGGAGGACGCGATGAGGTGGCCGGAGATGTCGTATAGATTCACCAAGGCACCCAGGGCGGACCCCAGCCGCGCCGCCTTGATTTCGACGTGGATCCGATCACCCGCCGCAGCGTCGAACCGGAAGACATCGACATCCTTCTCCTTCCCGATTTCGCCCAGGACGGTCCGTCCCATGGCGATCGTCTGGGCCTCTTTGAATCCACCGTTGGGTTCCTTCTCGGAGACCGCCTTGTCCGCAGGCAACACGATGAGGCTGTTTGTGGCGGATGCACCGTCGGGCGAGATGACGACGTAGGAAAGGTCGGCGGCTTCAACAACCGGCGGGAGAACCAGCGACAGCACGATGAGGGTATCGCCCGCGCGTTTGGCATCGAGCGGCTTGGGCGGGTCGGACTTGGTCGCGGACTTGATGAGGGAGACGAGGCCGGCGGGTGGGGCCAGGAAACGGACTTCGCTTACGTTCGTCAGGCTGAGGCCACGGAGCAGGATCGTGTTGGTCGCACCCGCGACGGCGGCCAGAGGCGAGGTCAGGATGACGGAAGGGAGCGGCTTGGGCTCGGGTTTCTTCTCCTCGGCGGCGTTCCCTACAACTGCGAGGAAGCAAAGGACGGAAACGCACCATCGCAGCCAGAACGATTCAGTTGAAAACAGGAAGGGTTTCCAGCCTGCCCGATGTTCCCGGTGCGATGGTCGAAGGCAGGCTGGAAGCACTGCCCTACCTTGCTGCGGCCGCTGCGCGCCAGCACCGATGGGAACTCTGGTCGTCACAGCGCGCTCAGGTGAACAGCTCCTCGACCGTGTTGCCCTGGTCGAGGATGGCGACGGGACGGCCTTCGGGCGTGTGGAGGTCCTTGCGGGGATTGATGCCGAGCGCCTCGTAGACCGTGCAGGCGACATCGGCCGGGCGGACGGGACGTTCGGTCACGAAGGCGCCGTCACGGTCGGTCGCGCCGATGATTTTCCCGGGAGTGACCCCGGCCCCGGCAAAGATCATGGAACCGGCCCGGCCCCAATGGTCGCGACCGGCATCCTTGTTGACCTTCGGAGTGCGCCCGAATTCACCCATGACGAGGAGCAGCGTCTCCTTCATGAGCCCGCTCCGTTCGAGATCGGCGATGAGCGCGGCGAGGCCCTGGTCGAAGACGGGGAGCTTCTTGTCCAGGTTCTCGAAGATCTTGGCGTGGTGATCCCATCCGCCGAAGTTGACGGTGACGAACTTCACGCCGCCCTCGATCAGGCGGCGGGCCATGAGGCAGCTCTGGCCGAACTCGGTCCGGCCATACTCGTCGCGTTGTTTTTCGGATTCCCTCCCGATGTCGAAGGCGGCCTGCGCGGTCGGAGCGAGCACCATCTCGGCGGCCTTCTGCTGGAACTCGTCGTAGGTGGCGATCTGGTCGTTGCCCTTCACGCGAGCGGAAAGATTGTCGACCGCTTCGAGCAGGGTGCGGCGGCGGTCCACGGAATGCGCGGACAGCGCGGCGGAGGGCGAAAGGTCGCGGACCTTGAATTCCTTCGCGTTCGGGTCGCCGCACTTGAACGACTCGTAGCGTCCGCCGAGCCACGCGCTCTTGCCCAGCTCCCAGGTGAACGCCGGATTGCGCGGCACGGCCACGTAGGGCGGGACGAGTCCGCTGAAGCCGGTTTCGTGCGCGACCACGGCGCCCATCGACGGAAAGTCGCCGAAGGGCGACCCGAAGCGTCCGCTGAGCACCCAGTTGGTGGCCGTCTCGTGATGGTCGTTCTCGTGGGTGCCGGAGCGGACGAGGCAGACCTTGTTCATCACCTTGGCCATGCGCGGAAGAAGCTCGCCGACGTGCAGGCCCGGCACGCTCGAAGGGATGCCTCTATACTTGCCGCGGATCTCCTCCACGGCTCCCGGCTTGAGGTCGAAGGTGTCGTGGTGCGAGATCCCACCGCCGAGGAAGACGAGCAGGACGGACTTGGCGCGGGGCGCGGCCGCGCCGGCGAGGGCCTTGTTGGAAAGGAGGTCGGCGAGCGACAGCCCGAGCGGCGCGAGCGCGCCGATGCGGAGGAAGTCGCGGCGGGAAACGCCGTTGCACAAAGTCGAACGCCGATGGGATAGGGAGATGTCGAGCATGGCGATCAGTGGTTGAAGGTGAATTCTTTCGAGTTGAGCAGAGCCCAGAAGAGATCCTGGAAGACGACATCGCGGCCGTCGCCGCCGGCCAGCTGGCGTTTCACGGCTTCGACTTCCGAGCCGGAAGGAGGACGGCCAAAGGTCGCCGCGAACAGTCCCAGCAATACCTTCGCATCGTCCGTTTCCTTTAACAGCCCGGCCAGACGGCCGTCGGTGGACCGGACCTTGCGCGTGAGCTCGTCGCCGTTCCGGAGGTGCAGGAGCTGCGGCAGCGTGACCTCGCCCTTGCGTTCGCATGCGCATGCGGTCACGCGGTCGGAACGGCCGAAGAGCGTCAGGAAATAGGAATTCACATTCGAGTCCGGTAACTGCGCCGCGCGCAGGCCGACCGGATGTCCGTCGAACTGGTCCGGCACGGCCGTGGCCTGGCTGACGGCATCGAGCATGACCTCGGCCGGCAGGCGGCGGGCGTAGAAGTGGGAATAGAATCGGTGGTCCGTCTCGTTCTCGGGGCGTGTGGCCGATGCGAGCTGGTAGGCCCGGGAATTCAGGATCAGCCGCATGACGTGTTTCACGTCGTAGCCGCTGCGGACGAACTCGGCGTTGAGCAGTTTCCAGAGATCGCCGTTGCTCGGCGGGTTGCTGGCACGCAGGTCGTCCACGGGTTCGACGAGGCCCACCCCCATGTAGTGCCGCCAGAGCCGGTTGACCATCGCGCCGCTGAAGGCCTCGTTCTTCGGATCGGTCATCCACGCGACGAGCAGCTCGCGCGGGTCCTGGCCGGGAGCGATCTCCGTCGAACGGCGATCAAGCGGCTGGGGAACCATCTTCTTGCGCGTGCGCGGCTGGGTGATGCCCGGCATCTTGGATGAAGCTTCGGCGATCTGCTTGTGCAGACCGGCCATCTCCTCCTGCTTTTCCGTGAGCTTCTTTTCGGCGGCGGACTTGTCCTTCGCATTGTCGCCGGACTTGACCAACGCGCCCTCCGCGTCCTTGAGCTGCTTCTCAGTTTCACGGAGACGCTTCTTCAGATCCTTCTCCTCCACCGACGCCAGACTCAGCACGGTCAGGCCCTTGTCCGGGTCCTCGCGCTTGAGGGCGACCTTCGAGAAGAACGCGGTGAAGTGGTAGTAGTCGTCCTGGGTGTAGCGTTCGAGGGGATGGTTGTGGCACTTCGCACAGCCGATGCGCGTGCCGAGGAACGACTGCGCCACCGAATCGGCCAGCTCGGATTCCTGGACGCGTTCGAACTCGCCCATCGTGGTGATGAAGTAGCCGATCTGCGGGCGTTCGCGCACGTCGCCGCTGGCGAGCAGGACGTCCTTCGCGAGTTCGTTCCACGGACGATTCGCCGCCACCTGCGAGCGCAGCCAGGTGTGGAATGAACGGACCCCTTTTGCGCCGCGCACGTCGTGGTCGCGTTCGCGGCGGTTCTGGAGGAGGTCGGCGAATTGAAGCGTCCAGTAGTCCGCGTAGTCGCCGGAAGCGAGGAGCCGGTCGACGACGCGCGCGCGTTTGTCGGGCGAGGAATCGGCGGCGAAGCCGGCCACGTCTTCGGGAGAAGGTAGCGTGCCCGTCACATCGAGAAAAGCGCGGCGAAGAAACGTGGTGTCGTCGCATGCCTCGGACGGCGGCAACCGCAGCGCCTTGAGCTTGGCGAAGACGTGGCGGTCCACCTCGTTGTTCCACCGGGTGAAATTCTCCGGCGCGACCGTGTGGGAATACGGAACCGTGAAGCGGGCCACCTCGACGAGCCCTTGGAAATGCACGCGCACCGTGGCCTCACCGGCCCGAAGCGCCGTGACCAACCCATCCGGCGAAACGCCCAGCGTGGCTTCGTCGTTGGAAAAGAACTGGGCCAGCCACGTCACGTCGCGCACGCGGCCGTCGGGGTGCATGGCACGGACGAGAAGCCGCTGGGTGTCGCCGGGACGCAGCGTGCGGCTGCCGGGCAGGACTTCGAGACGGGCTGCTTCGACCTCGTTTGTATCCGGTCCGGGCGCACGGGCCGCCACCCAGGCGATGAGCATTTTCTGGTAACGGGAGCCGGGCTCCATCCGCCGTCCTCCTTCGTGCGGGGTTTCGCCGGTAGGCTTGGTCACGAGCAGGCTCTTCTCCGGAAACGCGAGGTCCAGTCGCCGACCGCGCGCATCGGACGTCAGCCAGTCGTGGTCCCATTCGGGCGCGTAGCCTCGGAGCGAAAGCTTGAAACCATTCTGCCCGGCGAGCTTGCCGTGGCAGCCGCCGGTGTTGCAGCCGGCCTTGGTCAGCACGGGGAGGACGTCCTGACGGAAGGAAGGGGCCACCGGTTCATCGGTTCCGACCGTGCGGACCTTCACCGTGGCGCGACGCGTGACGAATCGGACGGTGATCTCCGCTTCGCCTTTGGTCTTGGCTTCGACACCGCCGTTTTTTGAAACATCGACGATCTCGGGCCGGCTGCTGGAGAAGGCGCAGATGTCGGTGACATCGATTTCGGAGCCGTCCTGCAGCACGGCCGTGACAAGCAGGCCGTGCTGACGGTCGGCCGAACCGAGTTCCAGACTTTCCGGAAAAACCTTCAAACGGACGATCTGCGAACTGGTCGCGGCGCCGGCCTTTGCGGCTTCTGCCGCGACAGCCTGAGATACGGACAGCCAAAGTAGAGCCACGCAGCCGAAGCAGCCCATGAACTTCCGGAGAAGATGGAAGGATGACGCGTGGGTTCTCATACGTGGTGGGTTCCAGTTTCTCGGCGAAAACGGATCGAGAAACAAGCCAAGGATTCGGATGAGGCGGACAGGTTACCCGGCGTCATCGCCCCTTCCCTCCGGCAATCCGGGTCTCGGTTACAGGCACGGCGTCCAGCGTTGCGATCAATTCGCCCTTGCCCAGCTCGTAATAACGCAGCAGCCCGTCGGTGCCGGCCGTGATGAGGCGTTGGCCGTCGGGTGTGAACTGCACCGCGAAGATCGCGCCCGCATGGCCTTTGAGCCGGGCAACGCGGTTGCCGTTCCTGGTTTCCTGCACGCGCACTTCTGGATCGGCCCCGGCCACGGCCACGCGCGATCCATCGGCGCTGAAGGCCACGGCGTAGACCGGCCCGGCCAACCGGTCGAACTCGCGGACGTAACGGCTGTCGCCGTTGGGATCGTTGAAGTCGACCCGCGGCACGACGCGATACATCCGCGACGCCCCGAGATCGCCGCCGGTCAGGACGAGCGCCTCCTTCGGGTGGGCGACAAGCACGTTGATCCCCTCGTTCTGGCGGTTGAGATCATCGACGTATTTGCCGGAGGGGCTTTCGATGAGCTTCACCGCCTTGTCACGGCTTCCGGTGAGAAGGCGCAGTCCGTTGGTCGTGGAGGTGAACGCGGTGGCGAAAACCCAGTCGAGATGATGGTCGAACTTCGCCTTAAGCGTCCCGTCCTCGGTGGAGACGATCCGCACCATGCGATCCGCTCCACCGACCGATGCAAGGGACGCATCCGGCGAAAGGGAGATCCCGAACACGGTGTCCGTGGCGATCTTGAAGGACTTGGTCTGCCGGCGCGTCGCCACATCCCAGATCTGGATCTCGCCGAAGATCGAGGCCGATCCCCCGCAAGCCGCGAGCTTGGAGCCATCGCCCGAGAAGACCAGCGACTCGATCCGGGGCGAATCGCCCAGCAGCCGCGCAACCACGTTCGAGCCGTCGCCGTCGCGGAGGATGATCTCGTGCCGTCCGGCCACCGCCAGCAACCGGCCGTCGGGCGACAACGCCATCGCCGTGATCGCCGGACGCGCGTGATAGACCGGTGGCTGGGAAGGACGGAGGGAAAGGTTCGGTGAATCGTCCTTCGCCCCCTCGGCGATCCAGCGGGAAACGAGTTTGATCTCGGCGAGGCTCAACGGATCGCCGTCTTCGGGCATCTCGGGCTTGGGTCCGGTGATTTCGGTCACCAGTTTGCTCTCCAAGGGATGTCCCGGGACGAAGGCCGGACCGCTTTTGCCTCCTTTTAGCGCGGCGGAGACGGAGGTGAGGTCGAGCTTGCCCTTGAGCTTGGCCGGGTAGTGGCACCCGGTGCAGCTCTTCTGAAAAATGGGTGCGACATCACGGTAGAAGCTGACCGGCTTTTCCGCCGCTTCCATGGACCACGCCAGCCAGGCAAGCCCCCCGAGCACGGCCAAACAACGGCGCGACGGCCGGGCAGGAATTATCCCAACGTGGAAAAGCACGTAGGACCGACGGTTTCCAGCCGCGCGTATTCGGCCCGATTCCAAGGCAAAGCCCGCCCGGTCTTGCGGCCGGGCGGGCTCCTCGGTTCCTCCTGACAAACGGATCCGCTGGCTTAGCGGCCCGTCAAAATAGCCATGCGGCCCGCCGCGTGAGGGCACGCGGCCTGCACAAAGATTAGGGAATCACCTTGGAGGTTCCTCGCTGTTTTCAGTGGGTTGGTGGGGCCGTTCGCGCCCGTGGTTGGCTGGCCGGTCCGGGGGAAATTCGAGACGCCGCCACATTTTCCGCAGATGCCTTTTGAATGCCCCCACTGCGGCTTCGTCTGCGCCCGCCGTCAACGGGCCGTCCGCTTGACACCCTTTTCACCAATCTCCACGTTCGCCTTCTGATATTTTGACACTTCCCAAGACGCTACAAATGAGCACCACACACAGCCTCTTTGGCACCCTTCAGACCTTCGATCTCGGCAACGGCAAGTCCGGCCAGTTCTATTCGCTTCCCGCCCTGGAAGCCGCCGGTGTCGGCCGCGTCTCCCGCCTGCCCGTCTCCATCCGCATCGTGCTGGAATCCGTCCTGCGCAACTACGACGGCAAGAAGGTCAGCGAGGCGAACGTCAAGGAACTGGCGAACTGGAAGCCCAACGAGA
>JAYTUE010000189.1:0-4787 GCA_043744715.1 Verrucomicrobiota bacterium
CCGGACCAAGCTGGCCGAAGGCGCGCGCGACGCGACGATTGTCCATCCGGAACACCTCACGGCCCAACGCGCGTCGCAGATCTGCGGCTTCTGCCATTCGATGAAGTGGTTCGACAAGTCGGAGAACTGGTCCGTGACCGGCTTCACCTACCGGCCCGGCCAGGACCTCGACGCAACCACGCCCGTGATGCGTCCGACGCAGTTGGACAAACAGCCTTGGCTCAAGACCGCTGCGGAAAAGAACCCCGGCCTGTTGGACGAATTTTTCTGGAAGGACGGCATGGTCCGCGTGTCCGGCCGCGAGTTCAACGGACTCATCGAGTCGCCCTGTTATCAGCATGGCACCGCCAAGAAGCAGATGTCGTGTTTGTCCTGCCATTCGATGCACAAGAGCGAGCCCGACGACCAGCTGGCACGCGGCATGGAAGGCAACCAGGCCTGCGTGCAGTGCCACGAAACCATCGGTGCCAATCCAGCGGCCCACACGCGCCATGCGGCCGGATCTACTGGTTCGCTCTGCTACAACTGCCACATGCCGCACACGTCCTACGGCGTGCTCAAGGCCATCCGCAGCCACCAGGTTTCCAGTCCCACCGTCGCCTCTGAACTCGCCACCGGCCGTCCCAACGCCTGCAACCTCTGCCACCTGGACAAGCCCCTCACCTGGACCGCCGACAAACTGGCGACCTGGTTCAAGCAGCCTACGCCGACGTTGAACTCCGAGCAGAAGGAAGTCGCCGCCGGCATCCGATGGACGCTCCAGGGCGACGGCGGCGTGCGCGCTTTGATCGCGTGGCACTACGGATGGGATCCCGCGAAACAGGCCAGCGGCACGGCGTGGATGTCGCCGTTCCTCGGCCAGCTTCTCAACGACGATTATGCGGCGGTGCGCCTCATCGCGGGGCGTTCGCTCAAACGCCTGCCGGGTTTCGAGTCGTTCGCCTACGATCCTGTTCCGGGTTCAAAGGCGCGGCCACCGGTTCAACTGCCGCTGGTGGGACAGTCGCCGGTCGGAGTGCCGGACAATGCGGCGTTGCTGTTCAATGGAGGCCGGGTGGACACGAATCGCGTCGACCGGTTGTTGGAAGGCCGCGACCGGCGGATCGTCCGGCTTCGCGAGTAGGCACGCGGACCGCAGGCGCTCATCTGGCAACAGCTCGACGACCAGCGTTGCCCGCAGGCCCTCGTTGTCCTATTCGTCTCGCATGGTCGACCCGATCCTCATCGCCAAGAGCGCCCACGAAATCCATCTGCTGCCGTCCATGGCGAATCGCCACGGGCTGATCGCCGGAGCGACCGGCACCGGCAAGACCGTCACGTTGCAGTCGTTGGCGGAGGGTTTCAGCAGGTTGGGGGTGCCGGTTTTCATGGCGGATGTGAAGGGCGACCTCGCCGGCATCAGCCAGGCCGGAGGGCAGTCGGCCAAGGTGCGCGAACGACTCCGTCAACTCGGCCTGGAGGAGGATGGATTCGCCGGATGTCCCGTGACGTTCTGGGATGTCTTCGGCGAATCCGGCCATCCGGTCCGGGCGACCATTTCCGAGATGGGACCGCTCCTCCTCGCCCGGCAGCTTCAACTGAACGAAACCCAGGCCGGCGTGCTGAACATCGTCTTCCGCGTGGCGGACAAGCACGGGATGCTCCTCCTCGATCTCAAGGACCTGCGCGCGATGGTCCAGTTCGTCGGTGAGAACGCCCGGCAGTTCACCGTGGAGTATGGCAACGTCTCCAGCGCGAGCATCGGGGCCATTCAACGCGGGCTGTTGACGCTGGAAGGGCAGGGCGGTTCCAAGTTCTTCGGAGAACCCGCGCTCAACTTCGCGGATCTCCTCCAGACCGATTCGTCGGGCCGTGGCGTGGTCAACATCCTTTCGGCCGATCGCCTGCTCCAAGCGCCCAAGACGTATTCCACGCTGCTGCTCTGGATGCTTTCGGAACTGTTCGAGAACCTTCCCGAAGCGGGCGATCTGCCGTTGCCGAAGCTCGTGTTCTTCTTCGACGAAGCCCATCTGCTCTTCGCCGATGCGCCGACGGCGTTGATCGAGAAGATCGAACAGGTCGTCCGTCTCATCCGGTCGAAGGGCGTCGGGGTCTTCTTCGTGACGCAGAACCCGCAGGACATTCCCGACCGTGTCCTCGGCCAGCTGGGCAACCGCGTGCAGCACGCGCTGCGCGCCTTCACGCCACGGGATCAAAAGGCTGTCCGCGCAACGGCCGAGACGTTCCGGGTGAACCCGGAGATCGACACCGAAACGGTGCTGACGCAGCTGGCCGTGGGCGAAGCCCTGGTGTCGTTGCTCGATGAACGGGGACAACCCACCGTCGTGGAACGGGCGTTCGTCGTTCCGCCGCGCAGCCAGATCGGACCCATCGCCCCGGACCAGCGGAAGCAGTTGCTCGCGACATCGCTCGTGGCGGGCATCTACGAGCAGACGGTGGATCGGGAGTCCGCCTACGAACGGCTCAAGGCCCAGCATCCGCCGCCGCCGATTCCAGGTGGTCCGTCCCCCACGGCGGACAAGCCGGATGAACCGGGCTTCCTTTCCACCATCTTCGGTGGTGGATCGCGCCCCGCGCCGTCGCGTGGCCGTCAGCCCGAAAGCCTCGGAACGACGATGGCCAAGAGCGCGGTGCGGACCATCGGGAGTTCCCTCGGACGCGAAATCGTCCGCGGCGTCCTCGGCTCCATTTTCGGCGGGCGGAGGCGTTGACCGGGTTCAGGGCTTCACAGCGACGCCAATTTCTTGCCGCGGACGAAACGGTGGCATTCCACGCAGTTCATCGTCATGCGCACGTAGGCCAGCGTGGCCGAATCCAGGTTGGCCTCGACCGCGCCCCGCTCCAGCGCGGTCACGCTGCGGCGGAAGTTGGCCTTGTGCTCCTGGTATTCCGGGTTGTCGAAGTTCGGCCAATCCTGCGCGTTGCCGAGCGCTTTCAGCTTCCGGGCCGCCGCGAGCAGGATCTCGAAGTCGCCTGCGGTCACGCCTTCGAGCGCCTTCTGCGAGTGGTCCAGCTTGGTCCGCATCACCTCGCGGGTCGCGCGGCTGGTCTGGGCCGTGGCGATGCCGATCCATCCGGCGAGGGACAGCGCGCCAACGGCGAGGAGGAGTCACGGGTATCCTTTCGATGCGGGTTCAGGCGGAGAATCCGAAGCGGAACCGCTCCTCGTCCGTCTTGATGCGGAGCGACACGCAGAGCAGGCGGGCGGTGATCTGCTGGGCCGCGGCCTTCACGAGGCGGTCGGCCTCCTTCTGCTCCAGGGGCATGCCTTCGTGGGAGATCTTGTCGATCATGTAGCCGCGCTCGAGCAGCTCGGCTAGGAACTCCTCCATGGCGACAGGATCGTCGGTGGAATGGTGGTGCGGAAGGGTGTTGCGGCGGAAGTTGACCCGGTATTCGACGTTGTATTTGGGCATCATGGCGTTCGGTCTCCATGGGGCCTCGTGGTTTCAGAACACCTCGGCGTCGTTCCGTGGGCCCCGTTGCCGGAGACGCCGGACGAACCCCCGGCCTTCTTGGCGAATCGAGTCGAAGGGATCGTCGAAGCATAGGTAAGCGCGATGGTCCGAGGGCGCTAACCGGAACTTGGCCGAGGCAGGGCGTTGGTTGGCCGGATCAATGGACGGGCCTAGGGGAATCGCTTGGAGTTGGTGGCCCCAGTTGCAGGAGTTCGGCCCGAAGCTTGGCGTAAAGCTCGCCGGTCCACACTGGAAGCGTGGGCGAAATACTTGGCTGGTCGCGCTTGCGGAAGTCGACCGGAGCCAGGATGAGCCGGATGTTTTCGATGCCGGTATCGGCGGCGAGGACGAACAGCTCCTCGATGGCCGGATCGCCCATGGCGAGGCAGCCGACGGAGACCGAGCTGCCGTGGATCATGATGTCGGAGCCAGGTTTCTCGCGGCCATCGATCCGCGCCTTCTCCAGATCGAAGGCGTTCGGGTAGTTCACCCGAAGCGCCAGATGGAAGGCGCTGTTTGGGTTGAGCGATTCGATGGCATAAATGCCTTCTGGAACCTGATGATCGCCTTCGCGCAGCTTGGGTCCGGGGCCGCCGCTGGCGGCGAGGATGGGGTAGGTCTTCAGGTGCTTCGGCTTTGCGATGCCGTCCGAGACCCAGACTTCCAACCGGTCCTCATCCTTGAGCCCGACCAACACGATCCGCTTGGGAGGATAGGGGACTCCGATCCGTGAGAAGTCTGCGGACAACTTCTGGCGGGCCGACGGTCCGAACTCCTTCAAACGATCTTCGACCGTTTTCTTGGGACCCAACGCTTGTGCCGGGTTCCTGATGAAGCGGAAAACCTGGTTCCGGATTGGAATCGCGCAGGCAGCTAGACCAAGGGCTGCGAGCAGGACATGGAGGCGAGTAATCTTCATCTGCCTCGTCAGAGGTGCCGCGGTTTCCACCGGCAACCAAGTAAACCTACCTTGCCGCCTGCGGCGTCTCGAAGTGGAAGATGACTTCGCCGGGTTTGGCGTAGCTGAGGCGTTCGCGGGCTAGGCGTTCGATGGTCTTGGGGTCGTTGAGCGACTTGAGCTTGGCGTCGAGCTGGCGGCTGTTTTCGCGCTCCTTCTCGATCCGGCGATCCACCTCGTAGATCTCGCGGCGGAGGCCTTCGTTCCTGCGGATGACGGGCACATACCAGAGGACCACCGCCACCACGGCCGCGACAAAAAGAAGCCACAGCACGAGGCGGTGGAGTGAATCCCAGATATTGAGGCCGGCTGCCATGGGGGAGTTGAGTAACAACTCCATGGCCACGGTGGAAGTAAAATGACTCGATTTC
>JAYTUE010000190.1:0-18747 GCA_043744715.1 Verrucomicrobiota bacterium
CTGCGGCGACCCCCGCAAAGCCGGCCCGCGGACGGGCATTATACGCGCGGCACACGCCTCTCCCGTCGCTGTTTTCAGAACAAATCATGGCCACCGTTGTTGTCAGGGATAGACTTGACGTTTTTCTTCCTGCAACAGATCGACGCTTGGATCTGGATTCACATAAGAGTCAACATAGTCTTCCCAAGAAGATTCCCATCCAACTACCCTTAGATACACATTGTTTGTGATTTGACCTGACGGAACACGGGAATAGTTGTCTCTCATCGACGTGAACCAAGATTCACGAACCTTGTTTCGGCTGCCTACTAGCTCTCTGGCCCAATCTTCCATCAAAGTGTTGTCGGCGTAGATGAGGCTTTCGGCTCCGCACAACAAATGCAGCTCGTCTCCAATGGGAAGAACCTGATTGTTGAACATGCTGCTGAAATTTTGATCCCTCATCATGTAGCACGCCAGAATCGCCATCCATCTGAGATTGCCGCCGAAGTGAAACTGCGAAAGAGGAAGGGTTGATTTGGAATTTGTCCCTCCGAGAGACAGATATGTTTGAAACGTATTGGCACAGTATGGCGCCGTATCGATCGATGTTCCATAGCCTCCATGTGACATCAGAAGACCAATGTTGACGCTGTTGAAGATATTACTTCCGCCAAGCTCTGATCTTTTCAGCTCATTCACACTCAGATTGTTATCGCTCTTGATAAAGCCAGGTTTGAATCCACCTCTGCCCATCGTCTTAGCGAAGCCTTCAGCTGTATCCTTGAAAACTGGAACGGGAGGAAAGATGAATGTTCCGTTTGTGACGCCTCCGGGGAAAGTGAAGTAGCCAATACCGTATGTGCCAAGTTTCCCTTTTACTGGCTTGATGGGAGGACGCTTCGGAGTTTTTGGGGAAGTCTGCGGCGATGCCGCCATCAGAGCGACAGAAGAATTCAGACTTGGACTCGCTGAAAGACTATCACTTGATAACTGAGCCAATTGACTTTGAGAAAATGAATTCTCAAGAATAATGGAGCTGGTTTCTATAGGTATCTGGAATTGTTCGGCACCCGGCGGCAAAGGAGGCAAAGAAAGGCCAGTGCCCGACGACATCATTGAAAGCACCGGAGGTCCACCGCTTCCGCCACCACCGGAACCAGACTGGCTTGGGGCTTGGTTCGTTTCCGCATAAATTCGATAAAAATATCTGCCATCCGCCAAATCTGAACCGCTGTTGTTTTTGCCATCCCAAGTCCAGTTCACAGAATAGCCTGAGTTGGTAACAGCTCGAACCACAGTGTCGTTGATGTCCAAAACTTCTACTATCCACCTTGAATAGCTTTCGAGAACCGCTGTCACTTTTTGAGTCTGCCCCAAGCTTGGTTCAAAAAACGGTTCCGAGAATGAAATCTGGGAGACATAGTTGTTGAAATACACTGGAACTACGGACGAAACGCCATACGCGTATTTAGCAGCCGGAACTCCGGGTGGCCCTGTAAGATTTGAAGCCACTTTCACAGAAACGTGAATCTCGTGAGATCCATTCGGCCATTCGCAGGTGTTGATGGTCCAGTTGGTTCCATCTCGATACTGCTCTTGCCCGTCAACGTAGAGAGACCAGCCCGTTACTACATTTGTAGAGGCCCAATTAATACCGAGAACAATCTCACCGGTAATTTCCTGATTGTTAGTAACGCCAAGAACCACAGCCGTAGGCGGGGTAATCTGATTGGTTCCAGTTCTCACTGCTCGATAGAAACGATGAGGACTCAATTTCGGGAAGACCACTTCTTGATCATCGTCATATTTTCCGACGTCCAAAAAATGTGTGTTTGTTCCGACTGCTGGATAGTCAGTCGCCAAAACTTTCCAATCGTTGTTGGTGGAGGCCAGTGCGTCTAGGTATTCAACGCGATATATCCCGTTGCTCACACTCGACCAACGAAGCTGGATGTTCCCATCTGCCATCGCTTGGACAGAAGTTAGCGTTTCGGCGGCAGACGTCAGCGAAATGAGGCACAGCGCAATTGCACCGGTCTGTTGAATCCAACGAATGAATCGTTTCATCTGTATCCCTTCCCTAGTGTTTTGTTTTCTGCTCCGGGTTCTTTGATGCCCGGACTTGGACCTCCTGTCGAATGACAATCCCGTGAAAAAAGAGAGAGGGCGCGTCACCGACGCGCCCTCTCTCTAGGCCACAGCCAAGCAGCCTTTCCAGCAAAGCACACCGGGACGCGCGATGTGCTCGCGCGTCGAGGGGATTTGCTGGGTGGACCATGGAAACATTGGCTGTGTTTAGAGAGAGGTCCGAGTCCTCGCATTGCGAAAACTCATGGTTGGAAGACTGTTCGACGCCTCCAACCTATGAAAAGAGCTGCCCTTCTCTTGATCCAAAGCCTGAGCAAAGACAAGGCTTTGCTGGATTCAGTTCGGAACTTGTCTTTCAAAGACCCCTTTGAGCGCCGAGCTGACACAGTTGCGGTGATGAATGCACCGGTCGAGGAGTTCGACGGTGCGCTTGGGATCGCTGTTCCTGGATGAAGACGGCAACAAGCGGAAAACCGTCCTTAGAAACTGATGTGTCTTCATGGAATGGTCAAAGGGGCTCGCCGGCCTTGGCGGCCTTCTTCTTGTTCTTCTGCGGGTCGGCCGGAGAATTGCCGAAGACCGTGGGCGGTTCGACTTCGGGGACCTTCAGCTCCTTGCGGAGGCGGAGGAGTTCCTTCTGCAGATCCTCGGTCACCTTGGCGTAGGAAGGATCGCCGAAGACGCTCTTCAGTTCGTGCGGGTCCTTCTGGAGGTCGTAGAGCTCGAAGTAGTCCGGGCCCATGGCGTAGAAGCGCACGAGCTTGTAGCGGTCGGTCACGACGCCGTAGTGCGGCTGGACGTGGTGGGGCTCGGGATACTCGTAGTAGTGGTAGTAGAAGCTCTTCCGCCAGTTGTCTGGAGTCTTGCCCGCCAACACGGGAAGGAAGTTCCCGCCCTGCACGTCGTAGGGCGCGGATACTCCGGCCGCCGCAAGGAACGTCTGGGCGAAGTCGACCGTGGAAACGATGTCTTTGTTGACCGTTCCCGCCTTGGCGTGGCCGGGCCAACGGACCAGCAACGGGGTGCGGAGCGATTCCTCGAAGATCCAGCGCTTGTCGAACCAGCCATGCTCGCCGAGGTAGAATCCCTGGTCGGACGCGTAGATGACGATGGTGTTGTCCGCGAGGCCCTCGTCATCGAGGAACTTCAGCACCGCGCCGACGCTTTCATCGACGGCCTTTACGGTGCCGAGGTAGTCGTGCATGTAGCGGTTGTATTTCCAGCGGACGAGTTCCTTGCCGGTCAGATGCGCGTTGGTGAAGGCCTCGTTGCGCGGCTGGTAGTAGGCGTCCCAGACCTTCCGTTGCTCGGGCGTCAGGCGGGCCTGCGGGGTGAGCTTGTTGTCCAAGGCGTTCATCGTTTTCTCGATGGTCATGTCCTGCCCTTTCACGGCGGGACCACGGCCGGAGTAGTCGTCGAAGAGCGTGGGCGGTTCGGGATACTGGCGGTCCTTGTCGTGGTTGAGATGCCGGAGAGCCGGAGCCCATTCGCGGTGCGGCGCCTTGTGCTGGATCATGGCGAGGAAGGGCTTCGTCTTGTCGCGCTTCTTCAACCAAGCGAGCGAACGGTCGGTGATGATGTCGGTGACGTAGCCGGGTTCCTGGATGCGTTCACCCATGCGGATCATGGGCGGGTTGTAGTAGACGCCCTGGCCGGGAAGGATCTGCCAGTGGTCGAAGCCCGTCGGGTCGCTGTTCAGGTGCCACTTGCCGAAGATGGCCGTCTGGTAGCCGGCCTTCTGGAGCAGTTTGGGGAAGGTGGTCTGGGTTCCGTCGAAGCGGCTGTTGGAGTTGTTGGGAAAGCCGTTCAGGTGGGAATACTTCCCGGTCAGCACCGTGGCCCGGCTGGGGCCGCAGATGGAGTTGGGCACCAGGCAGCGGTCGAAGCGCACGCCTTCCTTGGCGATGCGGTCGAGGTTGGGAGTGTCGAGCAGCTTCCTCGGATCACCGTAGGCGCTGATGGCCTGGTAGGCGTGGTCGTCCGAGAAGATGAAGACGATGTTGGGCGGCTTGGCTGTGGCGGCATCGGCAGCGTTGGGGGGGATGCCGATTATGGCCAGCAGCAGGCAGAGAAGATGTGTGGAACGCATGGGCAGTGGGGCTGGCCGCATCCTAACGACAATCCTTCCGATGTGGGAAGCCCGCGTTGCACCCGGGCGGTCAGCTCATTTCTTTCCGGCGTGCTCGTGCTTGTCGTCCTTCTTCCCTTCCTTTTCGGCCGAACACTTGCAGAGCCACTCGGCGTTCTTGCAGGCGGAGCAGATGGCGGCGTCGTATTCGAACCGTGCGGTGATGAACTTCGAGGACGGCATGTCCTTGAACTGGAGGACCAGCAGGTAGCTGTCGCCCTTGAGCGCGGGGAAGACGAAGTGGTTGCCGGACTTCTGCACCTTTGGTTTTTCCGGTGCGCTGCGGTCGCCGCCCGTGACCACCAACGTCTGGTCCTTGAGCACGACGGCTTTCATGCCCTTGTCGAGCAGGGCGACGTGGAACTTGCCGTCCTTGAGCGTGACTTCGCCGTGCAGGGTTTCGTTGGTGCTGAACTCGACGATGCGGCCGCCGTTGGGGCCGAGCTCGACTTCGCCGTGGGCTAATGCGCTGGAAACGCCGAGCAGCAGCGCGGCGGCGAGGGTGAGGAGTGATGTCTTCATGTGGTTTGCTTTGTTGTGTTGTGTCTCTGGATATGGCCGCCGTTCTGGCGGTAAAGGGTTCAATGGGATGCGCCGGATTCGTTCGCGATGGCCTTGGTGGCCGCTTTCCTTCCGAAGGTGTAGAAGACCGTCGGGGTGACGCCGAGGCCCAGCAGCGTGGAGGTGACGAGCCCGCCCACGATGACGACGGCCACGGGATGGAGGATTTCCTTGCCCGGCTGGTCGGCGGCCAGCACAAGCGGGATCAGGCCGATGCCGGCGGAGAGCGCGGTCATCAGCACCGGCACGAGACGCTCCTGGGTGCCGCGGATGACCATCGCCTTGGTGAAACCCTCGCCCTCGTGCTGCATGAGGTGCAGGTAGTGGGAGATGAGCATGATGCTGTTGCGCGCGGCCACGCCGGCCACCGCGATGAAGCCGACGAGCGTGGCGATGGAGATATTGTTCAGCATGATCCAGGTCAGGACCAGTCCGCCGACCAAGGCCAGCGGGATGTCGAGCAGCACCTGGAAGGCGAAGAACGGCGTGCGGAAGTAGCCGTAGAGCAGGAAGGCGATGATGACGAAGACGACCGCACTGAGCAGGGCGATGCGTTGCGAGGCTTCCTTCTGCGCCTGGAACTCGCCCTCGAACGAAACGAAGTAGCCTTCGGGCAGCTTCACCTTCTCGGCGACTTCCTGCTGGAGCTTCGGGACGAGCGATGAGACGTCGCGCACGGTTGGCTTGATGGCGAGGGCGAAACGTCGCTGGCTGTTCTCGCGGAAGATGACGTTCGGCCCCTTGGCCGCGCGCACGTCGGCGACCATCGAGAGAGGCACGTATTGGGAGACGCCCTCACCGTCATGCACCTCGATGGGAAGCTGGGCTATGCGCTCGGGCGACTCCCGCCACTCCTGCGGCAGGCGGATGACAAGATCCACCGTGCGCTGGCCTTCCCGAAGTTCGGCCACGGCCTTGCCGCCGATGAGGGTTGAGAGGGTTTCATTGAGCTTACCAGGCGTGACGCCGTAGGCGGCGGCGCGGTCGCGGTCGGCTTCGACGCGGAGCTGGGGAATGGTCGATTGCTGGTCGAGCTTGCAGTCCTCGAAGCCGGGAAACGTCTTGGCCACCGCCTGGATTTCGATGCCGATGGCGCGGAGTTTTTCGAGATCGGGTCCGAAGACCTTGATCGCGACCGGAGCCGAAACGCCGCTGAGCATGTGGCCGATACGGTCGGCCAGAGGCCCCATGACGACGCTGAACGTGCCGGGCACGGCGCGGATCTTCTTCCGGATTTCTTCGAGAATCTCCGAGCGCGATCGGCCTTTGGCTGCTCCGTCCGTTTCGCGGAAATCCACGTCGAACTCCGCCGTCGAGACGGGCACGACATGGTCGCCGCGTTCGGCGCGTCCGATGCGGCGGCCCACCTGGCGGACCTCGGGGATGCTCAACAGCTCCTGCTCGATCACGTCGGAGATCTTGTTCATCTCGTCGAGCGAGGTGCCGGGGGCGGAAGTCGTGGAGATCAACGCCGTCTCTTCGCGGAAGGCGGGGAGGAAATCCTTCCCCATCTGCGGATAGAGCATGAAGGCGCCGATCACCGCCAACAGCACCAGTCCGAGAAACAGATGGGGCTGGCTGAGACCAAAGCGCAGCAGGGTGTTTTCGAGCAGCCATTTGATGCCGCGCACGAGACGGCCGTCCTGGTGTTCATGACCTTCCTTGGGGCGGAGGAGCATGGTGCAAAGGACGGGAATGGCCGTCAGCGAAACGACGAACGATGCGACCATGCTGATGATGGTGGCGATGGCGATGGGCGAGAAGAGCCGGCCCTCGACGCCGCTCAATCCAAGCAGCGGCAGGAAGACGAGGATGATGAGCAGCGTGGCGTAGAGGATGGAATTCCGGACTTCGCCTGACGCGCGGGCTATGATCTCCAGTCGGGGCAGAGGTTTTGCCAACGAGGCGTTTTCCCTAAGCCGCCGGAAGACGTTCTCCACATCGACGATGGCGTCGTCCACCACCATGCCGATGGCGACGGCGAGGCCCCCGAGCGTCATCGAGTTCACGGAGATGCCAAACCATTTGAACGTGAGCAGCGTGATGGCGAACGACAGCGGCATGGCCATCAGCGTGATGAAGGTGGTCCGGAAATTCAGGAGGAAGAGGAAGATGATAACCGTGACCATCACCGCGCCCTCGACGATGGCGCTCTTCAGGTTGCCGATGGCGTTGGTGATGAAGTCCGCCTGCCGGAAGAGCACGACGGCCTGGACGCCCTGCGGCATGGTGGGCTGGAGCTCCCTGAGCGCGGTCTCGATCTTCGTGGTCAGCCCGATGGTGTCGAACCCGGGGGACTTGGTGATGCTCATGATCACGCCCCGGACGCCGTTGACGCTGCCATCGCCGCGCATGGGTTCGATGCCCCACTCGACCTTCGCAACGTCCGCGATGCGGATGGGGCGGTCCTTCAACCGCTTCACCACGGTGCGGGCGATGTCGTCGAGCTGCACGGTCATGGCCAGGTTGCGGACCATGATCTCGGTGGAGCCCGAGTTGATGAAGCCACCCGTCGAATTGCCGGCCGATTCCTTGGCCGCGCGTTCCAGTTCCTCGTAGCTCACGCCGTGGGCCTGCATCCGCATGGGGTCGGGCTGGACCTGCACCTGCTTGATGCCGCCGCCCATGTTCAGGATTTCAGCGATGCCGGGAATGCTTTGCAGGCGCGGACGCACCACCCAGTCGGCCAGCGACCGCACTTCTCGCGGCGGGATCATCTCGTTCGTGCTCCGCAATCCCACGAGCAGGATTTCGCCCATGAGCGAAGCCACCGGCGTCAGGAAAGGCTCGACGCCCTCGGGCAGCGTTCCCCGCACGCCTTGCAACCGCTCCTGCACGAACTGCCGGGCGCGGTAGATGTCCGTCCCCCAGCCGAACTCGGCATAGACGAGCGACAGGCTGACATCTGAGTTTGACCGCAGCCGCGTGAGACCAGTCACGCCCATGAGGGCGCGTTCGATGGGCAGGGTGACGTTGGCTTCCACCTCTTCCGGCGCGAGGCCGGGCGCTTCGGTCAGGATGATGACGCTGGGCTTGGTCAGGTCGGGCAACACTTCGACCGGCAGTTCCCGCACGGCTTGGAAGCCGAGCACGAGTAGGAGCACCGACAACCCGAGCACGATGGCGCGGTTGTTCAGGGCATGGCGGATCAGCTTATTCAGCATGGTCGGCTCCTTCTTTGGTCGGCTTTTCGGCCGGGGTTGCGGACGGTTCCTCGGCTGATGATCCACGACGCAGGGTCGCGACCACCAACAGGACCAGAAGGACGCCATTGGCGATGAGCGAGAACAGGGTCAAAGCGGAAATTTTGCCGACACCGGAGCCGCCGTGATCGTGACCGTCGCCTTCCGCGTGACCTGCCGTCTTCTGGACTTTGCCGAGTTCACTGCCATCCGCGTTGTGTTCGTGGCCATGTGCTGCATCAAGGGCTTCCTTGAGCGAGACGCTGCCTTTCCCGGCGAAGGCCAATGAGTAGGCGCCTTCCGTCACCACCTTGTCGCCGGCCAGAAGTCCCTTGGTGATCTCGACGAACCGGTCGTTCATGACGCCGACTTCGACCGGCACCTTCACGAAGGCATTGGCGATGCCGTCGTCGGCGACGTAGAGGAACCGGTTGGCTGGTTCGCCCTGCAACGCGGCCCGCGGAACCGACATCACGCCTTCGCGCTGGCCGGTCACGATGCTGAATTCGGCCCGCATTCCCGGGCGCAGCGAGTAGTCTGGGTTCTCGACGTGGAAGGCCGCTTCCAACGTTCCGGAGGCTGAATCCGCTTCGGCGCCGAGATGGGCCAGGTCGGCGATAAATTCCCGGTCCGGAAACGCCGCGATGCGCAGCCGCGCCTTGGCTCCGACCTTGAGTTTGCCGACGAGATGTTCCGGCACGGCGGCGACGGCATGGATGTCGGAAAGGTCCACGATCTCGACGAGCGAGTTGTCGGGGCTGACGGGCTGGCCGGGAACGAGGTTGATCGCCGAGATCAGGCCGCCGATGGGCGCGGTCAGTTTGACCCGCGCCGGAGGATCGCCGGGCAGGCGGCTTTCGATCTCCCCGATGTCGGAGCCCTTTTCGATCCTCATGTCGATATGGGCGGAGACGGTCAGGGCGCGACCGGCAATACGGCTGCTCACGACGGCGCGATGGCCCGGTGCGACGCGAAGTCTGCCGAGGGCGAAGACGGTTTCCTCGAACGTCCGCTCCTCCGCTTCGACCGTTTGGAGGCGGAGATTTTTAACGCCGATGGCATCAAGGAAGACGGTGTTGGCCAGCTTGACGGCCTTGGCCGAATCGGCGGCGTGCGCGGTTCCGACCACTACGGCCAGCAGAAGAGAAAGGGAAAGACGGGCAATCATGGGAAATCCTGTAGGCTTGGAAAAGGTGTGAATTCGTTGGGATTCACTGGGTTTTTGAGAGGGTCGCTCCGGTCGCGGCCAGATGGCGGACGCGGGCGAGGTGGTAGTCGCGACGGGCGTCGAGTTCGGCCGCCTCCAATTGCAGCCGGCGTTCGCGGGCGCGCAGCACGTCGGTGAACTGGGCCTGTCCCTCGGCGTGGAGTCCGGCCAGGCGCTCCTCGATCTGACGGGCCTTCGGCAGCAGATCGTCCGTGACGGACTTCGCGAGTCGGGCGGCGGCGTTCATCTGCTCGCGGGAGACGGCGGCTTCGGAGCGGATGCGGAGTGCCAGTGCCTCGGCCTCCTTCTCAGTGCGTGCGGCAATGGCGGCGGCTTCCGTCACGCGGCCCTTGCCCTTGTTCCAAAAAGGCAGCGGCAGAGAGAAGCGGATGCCCACCAATCTGTCGGTTTTAAGGCCGTCCGGAGCATCTTCTCGCCGGTCCACTTCACCGAACAATCCGAAGCCGGCATCCTCCCAACGATTGGCCCGCGCGAGTTCGATGCCCTGATTGGCCGCATCGACCCGCGCCGTTGCGGCAAGGTAGTCCGTCCGGTTCGCGGGATCGACCGGTCCGTCGGCAACCTTGTGCGGAACGCCCAAAGTTTCTTCCAGCCGCACCACTGTTCCTGCGGGCAACGCCAGCAGCAGCCGCAGCTGGCCGATCAGTTCGGTGCGGTCGGACTCCACCTGCAAGTTTTGCGAGGCAAGCTGGGCCGCTTCCAGTTCAAGCTGGGCGGCCCCCAGTTCGCTGCCTTCGCCCGTGGCCACGGCCTTGCGGAGGGTCGCACCGAGGTTGCGGCTGTTCTCCAGCTGCTTTCCCTTGAGGATCGCCTGGCTCTCCAGCGCGGCCAGACGCACGCCCGTGCTCCGCACTTCCAGCCCCAGCCGCCGCTCGAACTCGCGCACCTCCGCTTCCGCCACCGCCACATGGGCGCGCGAAACGGCCTTCGCCAACCGCAGCCGGGAGGTCAGCGGAAATCGCTGGGTGAAGCCCAGGCTGAAGGAACCTTCCCGTCCCCGGATGTTGGGTTTGAACTCTGTCTCCAGCTCCGGATTGGACCAAAGCCCAGCCTGTTCGAGGCGCCCACGGGCTTCATCCACGCCCAGGCGGGCGGCGGCGAGGTCGGCGTTGTTCGACAGGGAATGGTTCACCGCTGTTTCTAGGGTGAACGTCATTGCGGCCGCAGGGCCTTTCGTCGCTACCAAGAGCGACAAGGCCAGAAGAGAACACAGTTTGAGCTTCATAAACGGAGGTCGGTAAACGCAGGGCGACGCGCACATACGATGGGAAAGGCACCGGACGGACACGTCCGATGACGACACGGAGCCCCTCGGAAGAGGGACCGTTTACGAAGCGGGGGAAGGGGCGCGGACCGGAAGGGCCACGCGCTGGAGGAATTGCCAGGTTTGCCCGGCGGCTTCCTCCGGTGGCGGCGGAGTTTCGGAGATCGAGGGAGAAGCGGGCGCGAGCCCGGACGAAGAGACGGATGCGAAGAGGACTGCCATCGAGGGCAGGGCCGGGGCGGCTGCCTTGGACGTCAGCGGGACCAGACCTTCGTCCATGCTGAGGCAGAGCGAGCACTCGTCGCAGCCACTTTTATCCGATGAGGGGCAGGGTTCGTTGCCGGCGTCGTGGGAGTGTTCTGCGGAGAGAAGCGAGCCGCAGGCGGCCGAGACCTCGCAATGGCTGCCGCCGGTCATCCAGAGGAAAACCATGACGACTGCGAAGAATGTCCTGATCGGCCGCACTGGCATCACGGATACCTTCGACAGGAGGATGTTCAAACTTAAATTTCCCGCCCACCCCGCTGCCGGCCACGGAGGGAAGGGGGCCGGTAATCCAATTTGTGGCGGCCAGTCCCATGATGTCCGGTCATGGTTATCTCACTGTTTTCCCCAGATGGCACGAATGGGAAACCAGGCGAGAAAGCCCCGTCACTTTTCTACGATGAACGGGACGTCGGACTTCGGCGCGCCCTGCTCGTCGGTCAGGTTCTCGCCGACGCTGTAGACCACATAGCCCCTGCCGTGGCGGAGGTAGCGGAGCGGTTTTCCGGTGAACGGATCGGCCGGGACGGTGGCGAGATGCTTCGGCACCAGCTCGTCCAACGAATCGGGAACCGAGCCGCCCGAATCGAGGCGGAAGCGTTCGAGGGCGAGGGCGACCGACGCGGCACGATGCATGCAGATGGTCCTCATCTCCGAGATGTATGTTCTCCTGTAGGTGGGAATGAACACATCGGAGACCAGATAACCCCTGTTGGCCTGCGCCTTATATGATTCGCTGGTTTTTTTCTCGAACGCCGCTGGTCGTTCATTCTCCGGGAGCGCGAAGACCTCGCTGAAGCTGGAGAAAGTCTTCAAAAGATGGAGCCGGTCCGCCGCATCATTGGCGGACCATTTGTAGTAGTGAAACCTAGCCCTCAGCCCAAGAGCACTGGAATTCCACCATGGAGGCTTCTCCCCAAGGACCTGCACCGAATCCCAATAGACTGTCCAGTTCTGCGTGTAGCGGAACACGTCGAGGCCGATGACCCTTTCTCCCGGAAGAGCGCGCGCATGTCCGGGCCGATTCAACTGGTTGCCGATCGTTGCGGAGAGGCGCTGAAGTTCATCGGAGCTGAACTCAGTCTGGCTCAGGCACGGCGCGAGGGCGCCGCAGGCCATGTTCAAGCAGGCCATCCTGACTAACTGCGAAATCAAGGTCGGCTCTAGCTTCAGCGAATCCGAAATCAGGAGGGCGGTGTCGAGCGCATCAGTCGCTTTCGCGTGGTTTCCAGTCCGTGCCTCGTGCATGGCAACCAACGCCAGAAGCTTGCTGCTGGTTTTCAGCGGCGCGAGGTGAGGCAGAAGAATGTTGGAGCCGTTGGTCAGATGGACTGGGAAACGTGAACTCTTCAGGCGAACGGCATTTCTCAAGAGGGAAAGTGTTTTGTCATGCCGCTCGGACAGGATTCGGACGGTTTCTGCGTCGGCCTCTGTCAGCCGCTTCGCTGTTTCGCTGCGCTCGTAGAGACGGGCGACATCTTCCGCATCATTGGTGACGTAATGTTCGTCGTGGCGTCGGGGCGGCAATCTTGCCAGCGCTTGGGTGAGCACCAACGCGCCATTCTCCGCATCCGGCACCTTGGGATACCACGCATCCAGTTCCTCCAGCGTCACAGGTTCGCCGCGTGCGCGGATGGCGGCCAGTTCGCGGGCGATCTCCTTTTCCAACCCGTGCCGCCGGATCTTCACGCCGACGATTCCGGCCACGAAGGGCAGCAGCAGAACGAAGGCAATCCAGTGCCAACGCTTCAGGCGGAATCGCCGAATGGTCTCCCCCGATTGGTTCACGGGCGGATGTTGGTCTTTGTGGAGGACCTCGGCAAGCCGGCCGGAGATTCCGGTTGCCTTGAGCACGGTGCGCGTGGTTCCTGTCCGGAGAATGATCCCCGCAGCCAGCACCATCACTCCCCGTGCCCGCTACATGACCATTACAGCCGCGTTCCTCGGCTGGATGTTCGACGGGATGGAGATGGGCATCTTCCCGCTCGTGGCCCGGCCCGCGCTCCAGCAGATGCAGGCGGCCGCCGGCATCGCGGACGAGACGTTCGTGCAGTCGTGGATGGGCATCGTGACCGCGCTCTTCCTGCTCGGCGCGGCGGCAGGCGGGCTGGTCTTCGGCTGGCTCGGCGACCGCATCGGCCGGGTGAAGGCGATGACGTGGAGCATCCTCGCCTACTCCATTTTCACGGGCCTCTGCTACTTCGCGACGGCTCCGTGGCATTTGGCGGCGCTGCGCTTCGTCGCCGCGCTGGGCATGGGCGGCGAGTGGGCGCTGGGAGTCGCGCTGGTGATGGAGACCTGGCCCTCGGACAAACGCCCGCTCATGGCCGGATTGATCGGCGCGGCGGCGAACCTCGGCTACTGCCTCATCGCGATGATCGGCATCTTCTTCCCGATCTCCAACGACTCGTGGCGCTGGGTCATGATGGTCGGCGCGGCCCCGGCCCTGTTGACGTTTCTGATCCGGCTCTTCGTGCCCGAGTCGGAGGCGTGGAAGGCTTCGGTGAAGAAGTCGGGCAAGTCCTCGGCCATGGAGGTGTTCTCGCCGGCCTTGTTGAAAACGACGCTTCTGGCGGTGGCGTTCGCCTCGGTGGCGCTGATCGTGACCTGGGGGATCGTGCAGTGGATTCCGCTCTGGGCCGACCAGATGACCGGGGGCAAGCAGCCGGCAGTCAAGGCATGGAGCCAGTTCTGGCAGTCCTCCGGCGCGGCTATCGGCTGCATGATCGCGGCGTTGGTCGGCGGGGCTGTCGGACGTCGGATTACCTATTTCTTCCTCTGCCTCGCGGCGCTGGGCGTGTGCCAGTGGCTCTTCCGCGGGTTCAGCGAGGTGACCACCGGCTTCTTCGTCGCGGTCTTCCTCACGGGACTGACCACGGCGTCGTTCTACGGGTGGCTGCCGCTGTATCTGCCGGAGATTTTCCCCACGCGTGTGAGGGCCACGGGGCAGGGGCTGGCCTTCAACTTCGGACGCATCCTCGCCGCCGCCGGCGCATGGCAGATGCCGGCGTTGATGGCGTTCTTCAAGGAGAAGTTCCCCGGTGTGAACAGCTACGCCGCCGCCGGTGAGACCATCGCCTTCGTCTACGTCGTCGGGATGATCCTGATCTGGTTCGCGCCGGAGACGAAGGGGCGGGCGTTGCCGGAATAACCGGACGATGCCGGATACCCGATACCTGATGCCGCATTAGGATTCGAGCCGCCAGTCGCTTGGAATCAGGCATCGGGTATCCGGCATCCGGCATCTGTCCCGTTCTTCTCACGCATTGATTCCCTTCCCCGGAGTCCCTTAACTCTCCCTGCCCATGAGCAAACAGAAAGCCTACGCCGCCGCTGGCGTCGACATCGACCTCGGCAACAAAGTCAAAAGCACGCTGCCCGCGCTGCTCGCCTCCACCCACCGCCGCGAAGTCCTCGGCAAGGTCGGCGGCTTCGGCGGCCTCTTCGCGCTTGATACGAAGAAATACAGGCAACCCATCCTCGTCAGCTCCGTCGACGGCGTCGGCACCAAGCTCAAGATCGCCTTCGCCATGGACCGCCACGACACCATCGGCGAGGACCTGGTGAACCACTGCGTGAACGACATCGCGGTGCTCGGCGCGGAGCCGCTCTTCTTCCTCGACTACCTCGGCACCGGCAAGCTGGAGCCCCACGTCTTCAAGGAGATCATCAAGGGCTTCGTCCGCGGCTGTGCGAAGAACGGCTGCGCGCTCGTCGGAGGCGAGACCGCCCAGATGCCCGGCTTCTACCAGCCCGGCGAATACGACGTCAGCGGCACCATCGTCGGCGTCGTGGAAAAGTCGCGGATGCTCGACGGCCAGAAGACCGTCAAACGCGGCGACGTCGTCATCGGCATCGAATCCAGCGGCCTCCACACCAACGGCTATTCCTTAGGTCGGAAAATTTTCTTCGACCAGATGAAGTTGAAGCCCACCAGCAAGGTGGCGGAACTCGGCACCACCATCGGCGACGCGCTGCTCGCGACCCACGTCACCTACGGCCCGCTCGTGCAGAAGCTGCTGAAGAAGTTCAATCCCGTAGGCCGGGCGTCCGCGCCCGGCCAGTCGTCTTCGAAGAACATCAACACGCCGGGCGGGGACGCCCGGCCTACGGTCAAAGCCTTCGCCCACATCACCGGCGGCGGTTTCGTGGACAACCTCCCGCGCGTGCTTCCCCCGAAGCTCGACGCCGTCGTCTACAAGGGGACTTGGGACATGCTGCCCATCTTCCAGATCATCCAGGCCAAAGGCGGCGTGGATGAAGCCGAGCTCTACCAGGTCTTCAACATGGGCATCGGCATGGTGGCCATCGTCTCCGAAGAACAGACCGAAGCCGTGCTGAAGCTCATCCGAGCCGAGAAGCACAAGGCCTGGATCATCGGCGAGATCACCAAGGGCACGGGCGTCTGCCGGGTGGAATAGAGCCCGCACCGTCCTTCCATTACCGGAAGAACTGCTGCCATCGTCCGGCCTTCTATCTGTTGTGCTGAGTGGCGGGATATTCACAGCCATGGAATTCTGATCGCTCCCATGAAAAACGAAGCTGCAGGAGCCCCTCCGTCCACCACGTCTGCCGGTTTTCTCCAGACCGCCATGCTGGCGACGGCGGCGGGACTGGGCCTGATGCTCGCTTCGCTGGCCTCGGTCGAGAATGTCGACGGCAGCTTCCGCTTCGTCTGGAGCAGCTGGGTCCTCGTCGCGTTTGTGGTGGGCGTGGGGCTCGGCCTTGGTTACTGGCGTGCTGCCTTCCGGCTGGGATCAGGTCCAGCCGACAGGGTGTCCGCGAACAAGCGGATGAAGACGTTCAAGTTCGTCTCGGCCATCCTGATCTTCGCGGCGGTGTTCGCCTTTCTTTACCCGATGAAATTCGTCCGTCCGGACAAACGCGAGGATGTCCGCTCCGGCCTGATCATGGTCCCGTTCTTCGTCATCCCCATCGTGACGATGTGGTATGTCGTGAAGCGCTACATCGACGCTGATGCGGCCAAGTCGGAGGCGGAAGATGCGGACCGGCAATAAGCGGCTTTGAGGTAGGGCAGTGCATCCTGCCTGCCCATTTGAGGTCGGCTTGCGGCGAATAGACAGTGCCGTCGTAGTGGAAACCGGATTCAGAGGAAAACAGGCATCAGCCCGGGGCAGGCTGGAAGCCCGTCCTGCTTTCCCGCGCAGCGTCGCTTGATCTCACCGATAGCCCACGTCGCGTGTTCCGCGATCAAGGGCTCCGGATCGGCCGCGGCTTTCTCCAGCGCCGGCAAGACGCCCAGATCGCCGATGTTCCCCAGCACGACGCACACATTGCGCAGCAGGCCGCGCCGTTTGGTCCTGAGAATGGGAGATCCGGCGAACCGCTTCTTGAACCCGGCATCGTCCAAGGTCAGCAGCTCCAACAGATCCGGCTGATCAAGATCCGTCTGGACCACCGACTTCATGATATTGGCCTCGCGCGCGAAGCGGTTCCACGGACAGACCGCGAGGCAATCATCGCAGCCGTAGACGTGGTTGCCGATGAGCGGCCGTAGTTCGACGGGGATGGAGCCCTTCAGCTCGATCGTCAGGTAGGAGATGCAACGCCGGGCATCGAGGGTGAACGGCGCGGGCAGGGCGTTCGTCGGGCAGGCGGTCAGGCACTTCGTGCAGGAGCCGCAACGGTTCTTCTCCGGCACGTCGGGTTCCAACGGCAGCGTCGTGATGATCTCCGAAAGGAAGAACCAGTTCCCCAGCGATCGGCCGATGAGGTTGGTGTGTTTGCCGACGAAGCCGAGGCCGGCGCGCTGGGCGAGGTCGCGTTCGAGCAACGGGCCGGTGTCCACATACCAGAGCGAACGGCCGCCTTCCCCGGCGAGCTTGGCCACCTCGGCGGTCAATGCCTTCAACCGGTCCGCGAGCACGTCGTGGTAGTCGTCATAACGCGCGTAGCGGGCCACCGGACCGGTTGCGGCTTCATCTCTATGATAGCTGGTGGCGAGACAGAGGATGCTGCGCGCACCGGGCAAGACCTGCTGTGGATCGATGCGTTTGTGGGCGTTGCGGGCGAGCCACTGCATCTCGCCGTTCCGTCCGTCGGCCAGCCATTGCTCGAAGGCTGGGGCGTGGTCGGGAGAATCCGCGCGGGTGACGCGGCAGGCGTCGAAGCCGAGTTCGGCGGCCTTCTGGCGGATGAACTCCTTCACGCCTGCGCTCCGGCCAGGCCGCGGATTGCACGGATGAACACGGATTCAATCCGTGCCAATCGGTGCAATCCGTGTCTCTTCGTTTCCATTCGTGATCTCAACCGTGACGCCCAGGCTCAAGCCGGCTCGGGCGCCGGGCGCTTCATCGCGTTGAACTGATGCACGATGTGCTGGGCGATCTCCCGCGCGTTGCGGTGCTCCACGCCCACCAGCACGTCGGCCTGACGGTAGGCCGACTCCCGTTGCGCCAGCAGCTCGCGGATCTTTTCCAGCGGATCGGGCGTCTGGAGCAGAGGGCGATGCGACTGATACCGGACGCGTTCGTAGATGGTCTCGGGCGTGGCCCAGAGGCAGACGATCATGGCGTGCTGGCGGAGATCGGCGAAGTTCTCCGGGTTCACGATCAACCCGCCGCCCGTCGAGATGATCAGGCGGTTGCGGTCGGCCAGGCTTTGGACGAGGCGACGCTCCATGCCTCGGAAGACGGGTTCGCCGTGGTCGGCGAAGATCTGGCGCACGCTCCGGCCGGCCTCGCGTTCGATGCGCTCGTCGGTGTCGAGGAAGTCGAACCGGAGCTGCTCGGCCAGTATCCGCCCCACGGTGCTCTTACCCACACCCATGAAGCCGACGAGGGCCAGGTTTTTGATGTCGCGCGACGCCGCCATTCCTCAATTCGTAACAGAGCTGACCCGAATGCGGAAGACCAATGGCTCGAAGCGCATTCACGGCGATGTGGATTTCCCGCCGCACAGTCCGGGGCGCGCTTGCCTTTGCGAAGAGTGCCGGGCATGAAAACAATTGTCCGAGGCCAAACGCGTAGGAAACCACACCGCACACCATTTTCAGGTAGCTTTTGCTACGGTCTCTTCCGGAAACGGCCAATTTCCCCACGCAAGGACCACAAGAGCGCGCCGAGCAATCGGCGCGGCTTGTGTGCTTCTTGTAAGGGCGCTTGGCCGTGCCTCGGAAGAAAGTGCGCGAGTCCGCGCCCTTTCTTTTTCCGGGAGACGACAAGGGAAACAGAACCAGGAAACACATGAAACGGATCATTGGCAGAATCATCAGAGGAATGGCTGCGGCCGCTCTCATCTTGGCATCGGGGCTGGCCGTTGAGACCCAGCAGTCCCCCCACCCAGGAACCATCACTGCCCCCTCTGCCGCCGGGCCTGCCTGCGGACACGGCCAAGGCCGCACCGGTGAAGCAGCTCACCGATCAGGAGAAGGCGGCCGCGAAGGAGGCGCACGAAGCGGCCAAGACCGCAGCCGCCAGACGGATCGAACAGGCGGAGAAGTTCCTGCAAGCGCCCTTGCGCTCCGCCGACGGGAAACCGGCGACACGGGAACAGGTGGACGCGGCCATGAAGCAACGGGCGGCGGAACTGACCGAGGAGTTCCGCCAAACACACGAAAAGAACGAACGGGCGGCGGCCCTGATCAAGGTCAACGAGGTGCAACCGAGCGGCGCGGCGGGACTCAGCCTGACGGGTTCGAACGTGTTCGTGGGGCTGTGGGACGAGAACCTGCCGCAGACGAACCATGCGGAGTTCACTCTCGCCATGAACCGCGTGCTTCGGCTCGAGACAACCGGCAACACCCAGATAGGCCAGCACGCGACGATGATGGCGGGCACCATTGCTTCGGCCGGAATCGTGTCCGGGTCGAAGGGCATGGCGTTCAAGTCCATCGTCGGCTCATATGATTGGACCAACGATGTTACAGAAATGGGATTTTAGGCCACTACCAATGCGTTGAGAATCTCTAACCATTCCTATGGTGCACAGGCAGCAGGGCAAAATGCTTTAATTGGACAAGTTGCTGAGTGGCACGGTGTAAAATTGGGACTAGACTCTGGACGGGGTTTTTGGTCTTCTAGGGCTGGAT
>JAYTUE010000191.1:0-4783 GCA_043744715.1 Verrucomicrobiota bacterium
GGCCGGGAGCTGCTTGGGGAAGATCAGAAGATCGTAGGTCAGGCCGAACTGCCGGAGCTGCGCGATGCCCCTGACGAACTCCGGGCGGACGAGGAACTGGTCGTCCGGCTCGTCCTGCACCACATGGCGCACGCCGACGAACTTCGGATGCCGCGCCAGCCGCGCCAGATCCGCCACCACCCGCTCGCTCCGCAGATCCACCCAGCCGACGACGCCCTTCACCCGGTTATCCGCGTCGGCTAAGCCCAGCAGCCAATCCGATTCCGCCAACGCCTGCCGCGCCTGCACGGCGATGGAACCGTCGAAGCCGAGCGGCTGCTGGAGCTGGGCCAGATCGGCCGGCAACCAATCGCGGTGCAACGGCGAACCGGCGGGAATCCACGGATACTGCACGGCATCGTGCCGCCAGAAGTGTTGATGGGAGTCGAGTTTCATCGAGGGCTTGCAGTGTTTGCTTTGGGCTTGGCAAGTGAACCGAGGGTAAATCAACTACAAAGGCAACACATCCAATTCCTGTATGGCAAAGCTACCATCTTCTGAGAACGCACTGCTCATCCGCACTGATTTCACTGATCCGAATGCGTGGGAGCATCTGACCTCCATCGTTCAGGAACCATCTGATCTGTTCATCTTCAACATGGAGGTGGTAGACGACGCCAGTTTCTCAGGTAAGTCCGTGCAGGATTTGGTTTCATCGCTTCCAGTGGACTACCCGCACAGCTTCATCGCAGTAGTCGACTCGATTGCGATATCCAAAGACGACCACCCAGTCCTGCTGGTCGATGTCGAAGAAGAACCCGGACGGAGCTTCCGCTCGATCGCTTCGCAAGTCCCGTCGATCGACAATAACCTTTCGATAAGCAACATGGGCTTTGAGGAGTTTCTTGAGCTGGTCGACGAGAATGGCGTGTTTCGTGGCTTAGGAGACATTTAGCCAAGGCGCTCGAAGCTTCTTCTCACACCCTCACCATCGCCTTGATCACGCCCGTTTCCGGCTTCACGTAGCCGGGGAAGGCGTCGATCAGGCCAGCGAAGTCGGTGCGGTGTGTGATCCACGGCGCGGTGTCGATCTCGCCGTCTTCGATGAGCCTCACGATGCGGGTGAAGTCGCCGGTGAGGGCGTTGCGGCTGGCGAGGATGGTCAGCTCGCGGCGATGGAGCGCGGGGGCGTGGAGGAAGGAGATTTCCTGCTGGGTGATGCCCACATAGACGAGCCGCCCGGCGAAGGCGCAGTAGTTGAGCGCGTGGGCCATCGACTTGTTCGAGCCGGTGGCGTCGATGACCACGTCGGCGAGCTGGCCATTGGTAAGTTCGGCGAGGCGCTTGAGGTCTTCCTCGTTGCCCTTGGCCAGGATGGTGTCGGGCACGCGCAACTTTTCGCGGACGAACTGGAGGCGGCTTTCCACCATGTCCATGACGATGGTCTTGGCGCCGCTGATGCGGGCGAATTCGATGGCGGACAGGCCGATGGGGCCGGCGCCGATGACGAGGACGTGTTCGCCGGGCTTGGGCGCGCCTCGGTTCACGGCGTGGCAACCGATGGCGAGGGTCTCGACGAGCGCAAGCTGCTCGAAGTCGAGCTTCGCGGAGCGGTGAAGCTTTCGCGACGGGAGGAGGATCTCGCGGGTCAGACCTCCATCGGTCATCACGCCGAGGGTCTTGTTGGTCTCGCAGCAGTTGGTGAAACCGCGCCGACAGGAATAGCACTGCTGGCAGTTGATGTAGGGCTCGACAGAGCAGCGGTCGCCGGGCTGGACGTTCGTGACTCCGGCACCGACCTCCAGCACCTCCACACCCAGCTCGTGGCCGGGAATGCGCGGGTAGCTGTAGAAGGGCATCTTGCCGAGGTAGCCGCCCAGATCCGTGCCGCAGATGCCGACCTGATGGACGCGCAGGCGCACCTCGCCGGGGCCGGGCCGGGCGGGTTCGGCGATTTCGATCACGCGGAAGGACTGGGGCTTCTCGAGCTGGATGGCTTTCATGGACTGCCGAAAGCATGAAGCGAGGACACGCCGAGGTCCAATGCCGGCGGTTGACCTTGGAATGAGGATTCTTGACTGCGCCGCCGGAGGCGAAATGATGACGCACGAAGGCCAAAGGCCAAATGGGAGGCGATGGGTAAGCGATGCGTCATCAAACGAGGGCGAGATCGTCTAGGGAACCTGATTCCAGATCGCACAGCCTCAGCTCCGGCTCGTATCCGAGCGAGGCGAGCAACGCGGCGACTTCCCCGAGAGTGAGCACGGATTCATCGAAGCCGATGGTGATCTCCTTGCGCGGAAAGCTGACCACCGACTTGCCAATGCCCATCCGCAGCTTGAAGAGATTTTCGAGGAGCCAGACGCAGCCGATGCAGTGGATCGCCGGGAGATGAAAACGGACACGGGCGGTCTTGCCGTCGCTGAACTCGACCAGGCGGGCCCGGACGGACGGCTCATCGAGATACGAATAGTCCTGTTTCGGCTGGTCGCCGATCCGCACGCCCGAGGCGGATTCCATCCCGTAGAACTGGCCGAGGCCGTTCTCCGAAAGGATCTCGAACACCGTCTGGCAGCCGTGGCAGCAGAAGGATCTGCCCGCGTGGGAGAGCGTCTTCCTTCCGCGTTCGTCGCGATGTTCACCATGCCTGACCTGCGAGGTCAGGCGGACCATCGGCACCAAAGGGGACGGGCACTTACCGGATCTTGCTCTTGGCTCGCCTGAATTTGGCAAGATCGGGCCGATGGCTACTGCACGTCGCCGTGCAACGCGGCGTAGGCGTAGTTGCGAAGCGGCGCGCGGATCTTCCGGTTGGCCCAGATGAAACGTTCGATCACTTCGTGGACTTGCTCCGGGTAGGCGCGTTCCCACTCGCCGAGTCCGTGCAGCGCGGCCTCCTGGCAGGCCGCTGAAGAAAGCTCCAGGGTGCGGGCCATGATCGAGAGGATCAGGTCGTCGCGTTCAGCCAGCGCTGGGTTTGCGGGTTCTAGCACCAGCGGGAAGACGTCCCACCACATGTAGCAGGCGGAGTTCAGCGGGTTGCTGTCGAGTTCGTCCAGATGTCCGAGATGGTTCGAGCAGCGCACGGCGAAACAGTCGCGGAACAGGATGAAGATCGATTCCAGCGCGCGCTTCCGCAGATCCCAAGGAACCGCTTCATCGAGCAGCGCCCGCGCGATGTCCGAGCACGATGGACTGGCGATCATCCAAAGCCCTTGGTTGACCTGCTCGTCGTCGAACGGCTCGAGCAGCTCGCCGCTGCGCTCGAAGGTCTCGGCCAGCAGTTCAAGCGTTCGATCCGGAGAACCTTCCCAACGGTCCGCGTCGGTTTCCCAATACCACGCCGGGTCGCTCACCGGGCGGGCGAAGAGGAACTCGACCCATTCTTCGACGGTGGCTTCACGCATGATCTGTCCCATGGATCGGAGGGTTGCCCTCCGGTCCAACCGAGTCACGAACAGGATTCGGGGCGGGCAGCCCTACTTCAGCGTCTGGAGGAACGCCTCGATGTCGGCGATCTCCTGTGCGTTGAAGATGTCGCCCATCGGCGGCATCGGCGACGCTTCCAAGTTCTCGAAGCCTTTCGCGAGAACCTTGCTGGGTTCGAGCAGGCTTTCGCGGATGTAGGCCGCCGTCTGGCGGGAGGCGATGCCGTCGAGCGCGGGGCCGACGGTGCTGCCCTCTCCCTTGAGCATGTGGCAGAGCACGCAGCGTGCGACGTGGTTCTGGAAAATATCCTCGCCGCGCTTGATCACGCCCGTGATCTCCCCGACGGGCGCATTCTCGGGCAGGAGCTCGCACAGCTTCACGTCGTCGAAGTAGCCGTCGCCCACGGCGACATGGAGGATGTTGATGCTCGTCCTGGTCGCGTTGCCGCTGTTGTAGTCCACTTCCACGAGCGTCCAGTCGGTGTCCCCGCGCGGTGCGCGCTCCGTCTCGGCGCGGCCGACGTGGTCGTTGAAGCTGATCTTGCCGCGCAGGGCGTGGCCCTTGACCCAGCCGGAGAGGCGGTAGGTGGTGTTCGGCTTCAGCTCCACATCCGCGTAGAGGCTGGTGTCGGCGTTGTCACGCGTGATGCAGCGCAGGGCGCGCTCGCCGCCATGCTGGTTTCCCGTGCCGGTCACAAGGGTCCACTCCGCGCCGGCGTTGCCCGGCAATCCGGCGTAGTCGCGCCGCTTCCAGCCTTCGGGCAGGCCGTTCGCGCCCACGATCTCAAAGCCAGGATTGGGCAGCAGGTTCGGACCTTCCTTGTAGGCGTCGGTCTTGTGCTTCTTGCCGAGCAGGCGCGTGGCGTCGCTCAGCCATTCGTCGGATCGGTTCACGGGATTTTTCGCGAGGCTGGCCACGACGCTCTGGATCTCCTTCGAGGTCGAGAAGTCGCCGAGCTTCACGAAGGCGGCGCAGCGGGTGACGAGATCGGGGTCCGTCACGACGCCGGCGCTGAAGAACAAGGTCTTCGCCTTGTCGTCGTTGCCGAGCGCTCGGGTCGCGGCGCGGCGAATCCTCGAATCCTTGGCCAACAAGCCGGCGAGGTGCGTCTTGTCGTCCAGCTGGCCGAGCCCGTGCAGGGTCCACAGCGCGTGGACCGCGCCGACATTGGCGTTGGTCGCGGTGACGACGTTCTTCAACGACCCGGCGGCCTCCGTCTTCCGGCCGTCGACCAGCAGGCGCTGCGCGGTCAAGCGCCAGAACTGGTCGTCGCTCGAAAGCGCCTTCACGAGCGTTTCCACGCCCGCGTCCTTGAGCGAGCTGATGGCGGGCTTCCGGGCCTTGTCCCACACGACGCGGTAGATGCGTCCGCGGG
>JAYTUE010000192.1:0-4748 GCA_043744715.1 Verrucomicrobiota bacterium
CGGTGTTCGGTGTTCGGTGTTCGGTGTTCGGTGTTCGGTGTTCGGTGTTCGGTGTTCGGTGTTCGGTGTTCGGTGTTCGGTGTTCCCGCCCCTCTCTCCCCTCCTCCGCGGAATCTCTTCTCGCTCTAGCCCACGCAGCTGAAGTTCGGCTACCAGGATCTCCGCCTGGGCTTTCTCTCGCACACCCGACGGTCCCCTTGCCCGACCCCATGACTCAAGACTAACCTTGGGAGCCGCATCCACGGAGCACTTCCGTGGCAACCATGTCGAAAAACAAACCCGCCAAGCCGCTCCGTCCGTCCGCCAAGCCCACCGGCCGCCCGGCCGCGCTTGTCGGCCTCGCCGCTTTGATCGTGGGCATCGTCCTCGTCGCCACCGGCACCGCCAATCACCGCATCGCCATGCCGGTGACGCTTCCGAAGTTCCCCGAATCGGCGCGCGTCCGGTTTGATCGCCAGGACATCGGCGCCGCCACCACGGCCGCCAAACGCACCACGAACGTCCAGGTCGTCGACTTCGACAAGGATGGACTCAACGACATCCTCGTCTGCGACGCCGCCCGCAACGCGGTCATCCTCTATCGCCAGACGAAGGACCATCGCTTCGTCGAGCAGGTCCTCGGGGAGAATCTCAAGGTGCCCGCCCATGCCACCGTCGTGGACATCGACAAGGACGGCGACCTCGACGTGGTGGTCTCCGTTCTCGGCAACATCTTCCCGTCGGACGAGCTGATCGGAAAAGTTGTCCTGCTGCGGAACGATGGCGATCACTTCACGCAGAAAGTGCTGCTCGAAGACGTCCGCCGAGTGGCCGACGTGCAGGCGGCGGACTTCGACGGCGATGGCGACATCGATCTCGTCGTCGCGGTCTTCGGCTACGCGCGTGGCGAAGTCCTGCTGCTGGAGAATCTCGGCGACGGCACGTTCCGCGACCGCGTCCTATTGGCGAAGCCCGGCATCATCCACGTCCCCGTCGGCGACTTGAACGGCGACGGCTTCCCCGACATCGCGGCCGTGGCCACGCAGGATGAAGAGGAGGTCTGGACGTTGATCAACGACGGCAAGGGCCACTTCACGCCTAACCGGGTTTACTTCAGCAACAACTACGACGTCGGTGGCGCCGGACTCGTGATGGTCGACCTCGACAAGGACGGCGACCTCGACCTGCTCCTGCCCCAGGGCGACAACCTCGAGGACCGCTACAGCTGGCCCCAAAGCTACCACGGCTGCGTCTGGCTGGAGAACACGGGCAACGGCACCTTCAAACCGCACCAGATAGCGCAGTTCGGCGGCACCTATGCCGCGGCGGTCGCCGATTTCGACGGTGATGGCGATCTCGACATCGTGCTCGTCAGCTACCTGACCGATCCGATGACGCCGAGCATCGTCTGGCTTGAGAACGACGGCCGCCAGAACTTCACCACCCACCAGCTCGACACCGCGCCCGTCGGCCTTGTGACCGTCGCCGCCGGCGATCTCAATGGTGACGGAAAGGCCGACATCGTCGCCGGGGGCCTCCATCTGCCGCCGATGACATCGAAAGGTTTCGAGCGGGTGCCCGTCTGGATCAACAAGGGAGGTGCGAAGTGAGTCGCCTGACAAAACTGTTCGTCCTTCTGCTCGTTGCCGAAGCGATCGTGGTCGGCGTTCGTTTCTGGAACCGCACGCCGCTGCCGGAGGTTCCGTGGGACCAGCTCGACCCGGCCGTCGCCGCCGAGATCCGCGTGATAGAGGACAGCCTCAATCCACGTCAGGCCGCCGACTGGTCGGAGATGGGCGATGTCTACCGCACCTTCGGCCTGTTTCCCCAAGCATCCCATTGCTACGCCAAGGCGGCCGCGCTTCAACCGGAGAATCCCTACAACGCATACACCTGGGCCATCTGCCGCGAGTTGATGGGCGAGCTCCGCCCGGCCATCGAACTGTTCCAACGCGCCAAGTCCGGGTTCGACATGGCTTCAGGCGACGCCAACGCGCCCGCCTTCTCCGCCTACTGTTCCCTCAACATCGGCCAATGCCTGCTCAAGGAAGGCCGCCTTGCCAATGCCGAGCAGTCGCTCAAGGAAGCGCTCCCTCTTCCAAAGGCGGGCCTGCTCCTCGGCCGCATCCTCGCCCGCACCGGCCGCGCCGGCGAGGCCACCACGATCCTCAGCGATGTGCTCAAGGAATACCCGGATGACCTGACCGCAAATCTGCTCATGAGCTACGCCGAAGCAGAACTCGGCCGTGGCACATCGGCATTGGACTACCGCGAGCGGGCCCTGCGTGGTTCACCGCTGATTCCCGTGTGGGACATCACCTACCCCGCCATCCGAAAACGCCGCGAAAACATGGGCACGCTCGGCTGGTATGCCCGTAGCCAAGCCCTGCAGGCCAAAGGGAATCTCGCCGGAGCCATGGAAGAGTCGAAACGCGCCCTCGACACACTGTGGACCGAGGACTACGCGCTGCTTCTCGCCCGCCAGCATCTCATCAAGGGCGATGTCCCGTCCACGCTGACCCTGGTGACAAACTGCTTCAAGACGGTGGGCGCAAGTCCCGAGTCGTTGGGCATTCTCGGAAGCGCCCTCGCCCAATCCGGCAAAGCCGATGAAGCCCGCACCACATGGAAACAGGCCTGCGACATGGGCGGTGATTTCCATGCGGAGATCGCCGAGTCGTTGGAGAAGTCCGGGCTCAAGGACGAGGCCGCCATTGAACGGGGCCTCGCCCTGTTCGTCCGGGGCAAGAGCGCGTTTCTCAGGAACGACCTGCCAGGCGCGCTGCGCGATCTGGAGCCCGCCGCCAAGGCCGCTCCGGAATCCGCCATCGTTTGGTTCTACCTCGCGGAAGCCCGTCGTTTCATCGGCGAACGCGACGGAGCACGGGACGCCTACGAGCGCTGCCTGAAGCTTCAGCCGAATCACGGCCGGGCCTTCGCCGCGTTGCAGAAACTGCCGACAAAGTGAGGATCTCCCCGGTGTATCTAAGCCAGCTGGTGAATGCGGAGGAGAGTCTTTCGGCTAGCTGCGGAGCAGCGGAAGAAAGTAGCCCCGGGGCGTGAGCCCGGGGTTGTATAAAGGAGGCAGGCGAGCTCCGGAGGAGCGACAGACGCGTTCCTGCCGCTCCTCCGGAGCTTGGCGGCGTCGGGACCACCCGCCCCACAGCTCACGCTGTGGGCTACTATCTGCCGCACCTCTGGTGCTGGAAACCCCGTGCGCCGGTTTCGGCGACACTTCCTACGCCAAGCGTTTCACCACACCCTCGATCAGGTCCATGCCGGCGTCGGCATCGGCCCGGCTGAGATTGAGCGCAGGCAGCAGCCGCACGATCTGGTTGCCCGACGGGATGAGCAGCACACCCGCCTCGTGCAGCCGGGCGCACATCTGGGCCGCAGCCGGTTTGTCGATCGGGGCGAAGGGTTTGATGCCGTCTTTCTCCTGGAGCTCGATCCCCAGCATGAAGCCCATGCCGCGCGCTCCCTTCACCACGCCCGGATACTTCTCTGCCAATCCGTTGATCCTCTGCTTCAGGAACTCGCCGGTCGTGCGGACATTGTCCGCGAGACGATCGCGCTTGATGACCTCGAAGACCTTGTTGGCCACGGCGCATCCCAGCGGCGTTCCACCGAACGTCGTGGCGTGGGTGCCGGGACTGAGGATGTCGCAGAGCGTCACACCGTGGACTTCCTGCCGCACCCAGAAGGCGCCGATGGGGAATCCGCCACCAAGCGACTTGGCCATGGAAACCGCATCCGGCAGGAACACCTTCTCGGCGGGATGCCCCTCCAATATCCGCTGGAAACTTTGGAAGCGTCCCGACCGGAAGTGCCCGCATTGCACGGCGTCCATCATCAGGAGGAGCCGCTTCTCGTCGCAGAGTTTCCGCAGGCCGAGGAGATACTCGACGGACGCCGGCGTGATGCCGCCTTCGCCCTGGATGCCCTCGATCAGGATCGCGACGGTGGCCGGCGAGATCGCGGCCCGCATGGCTTCGAGGTCGTTGAAAGGCACATGGCGGAAGCCCGGCATGAGCGGCTCGAAGCCCTTCTTCACCTTCTCCTGGCCCGTCGCCGCGATGCCGGCGAGCGTGCGACCGTGGAAACTGTTGTTCGCCGTGATGATCTCGAAGCGGCCTTCGTCGTGGCCGAACTTGCGCGCGACTTTGTAGAGGCCCTCGTTCGCCTCCGCGCCGGAATTGCTGAAGAAGACCTTACCCGGCGCGAGGTTCGTCACGATGTTCTCCGCGAGACGCCCCTGCGGTTCGTGGAAGTAGAGGTTCGAGACGTGGACCAGCTTCTTCGACTGCTCGACCAGCGTCTCCGTGATCTCCGGATTGCAGTGCCCGAGCGACGTCACGGCGATGCCGCCGCCGAAGTCGATGTAGCGGCGGCCCTGGACATCCCAGAGATGGTTTCCCGCTCCATGGCTGAAGGCGATCTCGAAGCGGCCGTAGCTGGGCACGACGTAGCGGTTGAACAGTTCCCGCACTTCGGCGAACTGGCTCTGCACGATGGCGGGCGGTGTCGGGACGATCTCTTTCATCAATTCAGGGAGCGCGGTTTATCCCCACCACGCCACGAATCAACTTCATTCTCTCGAAGGAGCCGCTCCGGACAGCCGGAGTTCGTCCGCCAAAGAGCTCCCGGCGAGTCTGAGCCGGACTCATGCAGCAGAGAGTAGGGCGGGCTTCCAGCCTGCCCCGTGCTGACAAAGGGTTCCCGGATCGTCCGACGCCCTGATCAGCACGCACCGTTTGATTTCAAGCCGG
>JAYTUE010000193.1:0-4744 GCA_043744715.1 Verrucomicrobiota bacterium
GTCGAAACGGTCGCCAGTCCCATCGAGGAGTTTCATCCGGCGGAGCAGTATGATCTCGTGGTCATGGCGAACGTCCTGGAGCACTGCTTCGACGTGCCCGCCATCCTCCGGCGCATCCTCCAATGCCTCAAACCCGGGGGTGTCCTTCTCTTCGGCGACAATGTCTTCCGTCCGGAACAACTCGGGCAGCTCGTGGCCAACCAGTTCGATGCCGGCCATCCGATCCGGGTCACCGAGCCGTTGATCACGGACTTTTTGAAGGACGGATTCACCGAACTTTATCAACAGCGGTTCTACGGCCACTACGACCAGCCGCACCGCATCGACATCTACTTTGTCGGAGTCCGCCTACCGGTCGTTACCCATGATGGAAAGACCAGCCTCGATCTGCCCGCCTTGCTGGGCATGGAAGACGATGCCGCCGCGCACAAGGCATTCGTCCTGGCCCGAGAGCGTTTCGGCTGGGATGGGCAGTGCGTCATTGAAACGGCGCTCACCGCCTTGAAGGCCGGACGTGTCGGCCTGGCGGAAAGCCTCGCGGCCCTGGCTTCGGATCTTTTGCCCGGTTCCGCCGAGGCGGCTGCTCTGCGTCAGCGGACAACGAACTTCAAGAACACCTTCTGGGTCACCGTCGGCCAGATCCTGTCTGACTCCAAGATGGGGAGGGCTTTGCGCGACGTGATCGGCCGTCACCGTCCCGGCACCATCCTTGATCTCGGCGCGGCCTCCGGCCTCGGATCGACCACGGTGCTGGCCGGAGCGGTGGAGGAGCACGGTCTGGATGCCCGCATCTACGCGGTAGAGTCGGCCCCGCACACCTTCGACCAGCTTCGGATCAACGTTGCCCGGTTCTCCCGTGTCACGCCGCTGCATGGCAGCGTGGTGGACGCAGGCACGCTGCCTTCATGGGAGGAAGTCCTGGCCGACGTGAAGAGCCGTGCGAACCATGTCCTCGATCACATCACCGCGGAGGAACTGCGGCACTGGTATGACCATACCAAGACGGAGACCGGGCAGCTTTGGCGCGATCGGGGCAGCGTCCTGCGGCGGATTCCCGAACAGGTGCTGGACTTGGTGGTCATCGATGCGGACCTTTTTTTTGCCCGCCAGGCGCTGGCGGCCGTCATCGACCGTGCGAACATCATCGTCCTCGACGATGTGACCGAGCACAAGAACGCCGCCACGCATGAGTTTTTGTCCTCCAATCCTGAATGGGAGAAGGTGGACGCCGACCTCGCCGACCGCCACGGATGGAGCATTTTCCGTCGTCGCCAGTTCCTCGGGCACACGGCGCCGAACGAGGCCCCGCAAGGAGACCGACCTCGCATCCACTTCGCCTATTCCGGCGATCCCCGGAACGACGCCGCGCTGCGCGCCCCGGCCACGATCACCAACCGCATCTTCCGCTTTCTCGAACAGCGGGCCGACGTGGTTTTCTACGATTTCACGGACACGACGACCGTGCCGGATGTCCGGCCCGGCGACATCGTCCTGGGTCATCCGCATCCCCATCCCGACTCGATCATGCGCCGTCTGCTCAAGGCCGGCTCCGTCGGCAGGCACCTAATTTTCCCTTTCCACACGCGCATTCCCGAGATCAACCGTTTCGTGAAGGAGATGGCGGTGGACGCGCAGAAGCTCTTCCTCGTCTCCGGTCCCTACTGGACGGACAACATGGCCAGGACCGAATACGCGGAATGGCAGGGGAAGATCGTCCGGCTGGACAACTCCATCGACCTCGACTTCTTCGCCCTCCGCAAAACGACCTTCAATGCGGAAGGAAATCGCGGGATGCTCGTGCTCGGCCGCAGCGGCCCGGAGAAGGGCACCACGGAACTTTTCCAACAGCTCAGGCAGGTTCCCGGCAGGCTTCTCGTGGCGGGAGAATTTTCCGAAGCGGACCTGGCCATCCTCAAAGGCCGCCCGGATACGGAATTTCTGGGCGTTCTGGACTGGCGCGATGAGCCGCTCGTCCAACGCGTCGTCGCGGCTTGCGATTTCTTCGTCAATTTCTCGGTCAGCGACGCCTCGCCCACCACGCTCTTCGAGTCGATGGCGCTCGGATTGGTTCCCGTGACCACGCCGCAGTGCGGCTATGCCTATCCGTCGCTCATCCCGCTATCATTGGCCGATGCCGAGCACAACCTCATCACGCTGCGGAACCTTCAGGTCCTGCCCGAAGCCCGGCTCGTCGCGCTCCAGAAGAGCAACCGCGAGCTGGTCGTGCAGAACCACAACTGGCCGCGCTTTCTCGCCGCGCTCTGGGCCGGGCTGACGGTCGAGACCATTCCGGGGTGCTTCCCGGACGACATGTTCATCGTCGGCCGCCGCAAAGCCGATGCGGTGAAATCCCCGGCTTCGTCCGTCGCGGCCGCACCGAGGCGCGTGAAGGTTGCCGAAGACTACGCCGGCAAGCTCGACCTCACCCAGATCGACGGCCAGTCCGAGTTCGCCTCCGCCATCCAGCGGCTTTTCAAGGAACATCGCCCCCGCAGGATCGTTGAGACCGGCACCTATCTGGGCGAAGGCACGACCCGGGTCATCGCCGATGCGCTCCGCCACCTCGGGCTGGTTGATGCGGAGTTCCACTCCATCGAGATCAACCCGGACCACCTTGCGCGCGCCCGGCAGAACCTTTCCCGCAGCGGCCTTGATTCGCTGGTCCGCCTGCACCACGGCGTCTCCGTGCCGCGCGGCCTGCTGCCGTCCCTTGGCGAGATCGAGCGCGCCACCGTGCGCGACATCGGGGAGGACGACATCTTCGTCGACCATCGCGAGCACGAGCGGGCCACGCTTTATTTCAAGGAGACGGATTTCCACGGCATTCCCGACGACCTGCTGGGCCGGGTGCTGCGCGGCTTCAACGGACGCCCGGACTTTGTGCTCCTCGATTCCGGCGGCCACATGGGCAACGTGGAGTTCAACTACCTGCTCGGGCAGTTGGAAGGCCCCTGCTGGATCGCGCTGGACGACGTCCACCACATCAAGCACCGGCGCAGCCTGCGCCAGATGGAGCAGGACGGACGGTTCGAGATCGTCGTCAATTCCACCGAGAAATTCGGCTTCTGCATCGCCCGCTTCACCCCGTGCAGGGTCACGGCCGATGAAGGCGTCCAGCGTCTCCTCTGGGCCCGGACCGATTCCATCGGCGATGCGGTGCTCGCGTCGTCCATGCTGCCGCACGTCGCTGCCAAGTATCCTGCCGCGAAGATCGCCGTCCTCTGCGAACAGCGGGTGGCGGACCTGTATCTGGCCTGTCCGCATGTCGCCTGCGTCATCGCCTTCGACAAGGCGCAGGCCGCGGACGACACGCACCTGCGCGGGATCATCGCCGAGATCGCGCAGTTCAATCCGCAGGTCATCCTCAACTCCGTCCGCTCCCGCGATGTCCTGTCCGAGACGCTGACCCTGGCCTTCCGTTCCTCGAAGCACATCGCCATCGAATCCGACCTCGCCAACATGTCGGCAGCCGACTGTGCCGAGGCCGCCGGAATGTATGACCGGGTCATTCCCTCGCCTGAACCGAACCGGCCGGAGCTGGAACGGCATCGCGCCTTCCTGGCCGGACTCGGCGTCCAGGTTCCCGTGCTCCAGCCGAAAGTCTGGACCTCGTCCGATGACGAAACCCTGGCCGAAACCTTTTTCCGGCAGAGCCGGCTTGATCCCGAGAAGACCATCGCCGTCTTCCCCGGCGCACAGCACGACTGCCGTGTGTATGCCGGATATGCCGAGGCGTTGAGAGGGATGAAGGGCTATGATTTCATCGTGTTCGGAAGCGCCGCCGACGAGGTGCTGGCCGCAAGTTGGGCGAATGAACTACCCGGCCGCGTCCTGAATCTTTGCGGCCAGTCTTCTCTGCGCGAAACCGCCGCTATCCTCCGACGCTGCCGCCTGTATGTCGGCGCGGAATCCGCCGGAGCGCACATTGCCTGCGCCGTCGGTGTGCCGAATGTCGTGATCCTGGGAGGCGGGCATTTCGGGCGCTTCATGCCATACAGTCCTTTGACCTCGGCGGTGGCGCTTCCGATGGACTGCTACGGCTGCAACTGGAGCTGCCGCCATGCCCGCGAGCACTGCGTGAAGGACATCGCCCCCTCGCTGCTCGCCGAAGCCATCCGGCAAACTCTGGGCCAGTCCTCGGGCAAGCCCCGCATCTTTGCCACGAGCGAGTCGTGTGGTGGATCCGGGGAAGCAGCCTTGAGGCGCGGGTTGTGCGGGCAGGATGTTGAACTGGTCACGGTCGGAACCGCGTCCGCATCCGCCGGCCCGTCCGAACCGCTGGAAAGTTATCTGAAGGATCTGGAAGCCGCCTTGACCGCCGAAGACAGGGTGTCGTCCGAGTCGGTCCTCCGCGCCGCCTTCGCCGCGTTTCCAACCAATGGCGAACTTGCGCAGGCCCTGGCCAACCTCCAGTTCCAGATGGGCCGTTTTGAACAGGCCATCCCCAGTTTCAAGGCCGCCTGCCGGTTGTCGCCGCAGGATCCGCTCCTGCCGGTGCTGCTGGCGCATTGCCATCTCAACGTCGAGGACGTCGAAGGATTCGAAGCGGCCATCGCCCGTTCGCTGGAGATCAAACCGGGCAACCCCCATGCGCTCCGCCTCGTCGGCGATGTGAACGTGCGTTTCGGCCGCCATGCCGAAGCGGCCCGTGCCTACGGCGCGTTGGTCAACCAGGGCGAAGCCGGTCTCGACGTGGTGGTCGCCCTTGGCCGCTGTTTCCAGGAGATCGGCCAGTTGCCCGGAG
>JAYTUE010000194.1:0-4723 GCA_043744715.1 Verrucomicrobiota bacterium
CTTGGCTCATGATCCGATCCATTCTGGCTTTCTCCGCCGTCTGCTCAACGGGTTCACTTTTCGGCGCGAACACCTTGCTGCATTGCGGACGGTTGATCGACGGGAGTTCGGACAAAGTCCGCACTGAAGTGACGCTGGTCGTTTCCAGCAACCGGATCACCGCGATTGAGCCGGGCTACAAAACAGCTTCGGTCGGCGACCAGGTGATCGACCTGAAGAGCCGCACGGTCTTGCCGGGCCTCTTCGACATGCACGTCCATCTCCAGATGCGGCCGGCGCCCTCGTCCTTTGGCGACAAGGCCATGCTGAATCCGGAGGACTACGCCTACCGGGCCGCGGCCCACGCCAAGACCACGTTGCTGGCCGGATTCACTTCCGTGCGCGATCTGGGCGGTGAACAAGTTGTCGGGCTGAAGAAGGCGATCAACGAAGGCATCCTGGAAGGCCCACGCATCATCGCCGCCGGACGATCCATCGCCATTACCGGAGGCCACGCGGATCAAAGCAATGGACTGAACCGCGAGCTCGCCGGCGACCCGGGTCCCGAGAAAGCCGTGATCAACGGACCCGACGACGCCCGCAAAGCCGTCCGTCAGCGTTACAAGGAAGGCGCGGACTGCATCAAGGTGACCGCCACCGGAGGGGTTCTCAGCTTGGCCAAGGATGGGTTCCGCCCGCAGTTCACTTCGGAGGAGCTCGTGGCCGTCGTGCAGATGGCGAAGGATCTGGGCATGCCCACCGCCGCGCACGCGCACGGCGCGGAAGGGATGAAGCGCGCCGTCCTCGCCGGCATCGGCTCCATCGAACACGGCACCATGATGACCGAGGAGGTGATGGGCCTGATGAAGGAACGAGGCACCTACTACGTCCCCACGCTGAGCGCGGGCAAATACACCGAAGAAAAGGCGAAGGTGCCGGGCTTCTACCATCCGATGGTGGCGATGAAGGCGTTGGCCATCAGCCCGCTCATGACCGAGACCTTCGGCAAGGCCAACCGCTTCGGCGTGAAGATCGCCTTCGGAACCGATGCGGGGGTGTTTCCCCACGGCGACAACGCCAAGGAGTTTCAATACCTCGTTGAAGCCGGCATGGCTCCGCTGAAGGCCATCCAATCCGCGACGATCGAGGCGGCCAAACTTGGCGAGGTCGACAAGGACCTCGGTTCGATCGAGCCCGGCAAGCTGGCCGACATCATCGCCGTCGACGCCGACCCGCTGGAGGACATCAGGACCCTCCAGCAGGTGCGTTTCGTGATGAAGGATGGCGTCATCGTCAAACGCTGAACGCCTTTCGTGTTTACCCAACGGGCCGCCGGCGATACTTCTGAAACGCGCTGAAAATCCTTGAGCTGTCGGCGGGATTGCCGGTCCGGATGTTCGATGCCGGCGCCGTCGTGCTCGACTAGGGCGCGGCCTGCGGCCAGTTGGCGGAGGCGGTTGAGATACTTCTCGACGACGACCGCTTGGACATCGATTTCGAGGACACCGGACAGATCGAGAAGGTCGCCCCCGATGACCACGGCGACTCTGCCGGGAAATCAGTTCAAAGCCAGCAAGGCCTTCGCCGCGCGGCCGACGGTCTCGGCCTGCTCGGCGTCGATGCCGCTGAGCAGCGGCAGGATCGGGCCCATGTCCGCGATGCCGGCGAGACGGACGGCTTCATGGAGGACCCGGATTGGGTTGATCCCGTTGCGAAGATCTTCGAGCGGTTTGAAGAGTTCGCGGATGCGCTCGGCCTCGGCCCAGTCCCGCGCGGTGCAGGCCTTCAAGAACTTTGCCGACAAGGCCGGAGCCACGCAGACGCAGCCGCTGGTGAAGCCGTTGATCTTGAAGTCGCGCAGATGGACGGTCGCCGGCTGTTCGCCAATGCCGCTGACGATGAGCGACGGCGACACCTGCTGCGTGAGTTCCTTGAGGAATGGATCGTCCGCCGGGTTCTCCCGGACGATGGCGTATTTGATCCACGAGACGCAGCCGTCCTTCACGAGGCGCGCTACTTCCTTGGGCGTCACATAGCCTTCCTGCTTCACGTAGACGACGATGGGCCGGCCATACGTCTCGGCGAAACGGCGCAAGCCCGTCTCCACGCCGGCAAAGGTGCTCAGGCCCTGGTGCGGCAGGACCATGACGGTGGGAAAGGGGAAGTCCTTCGCGATGGCTGCCTGGTCCATCGACAAACCGTAGGCCGGTCCCGCAGAAGGCACGATCAACGTGTTCGCGCCCGCAGCTTCGGCGAGGATCTGGAGCGTGGAGGCGTATTCGCTCGGGCGGATGTGGTAGAAGTTCGCGTTGCCGCCGTAGAGGAGGATGTCCACGCCGCCGGCCTCGATGTGGCGGATGAGCTTCGTGTTTTCGTCCTTCAACACGCGCTCGCCGGCGTCGCGGGCCAGCGGCGGAACGGCAATGACGGAGGAGGCGAGACGGGCGGGCGTGATGGGGCGTATGTCCATGGTGAGATCAGTCGAGCGGACGGGTGGCCATCTGTGGGTGATGACTCAGAAGATATCCGGCTCCGGCGTGGGCGGGCCGTGGTGGAGGAACTTGAAGTCGCAGCCTTCGTTGGCCTGGGTGACCTGTTCACTGAAGAGCTTGCCGTAGCCTCGGGCGAAGCGTGGTTCCGCCGGTTTCCACTCAGCCCGGCGTCGCGCGATCTCGTCGTCGGCCACGTGCCAGTGGATGCGGCGATCGGGCACGTCCACTTCGATCAGGTCGCCGTCGCGCACGAGCGCGAGCGGGCCGCCGATGGCCGATTCGGGCGCGACGTGCAGGACGCACGCGCCGTAGCTCGTGCCGCTCATGCGGGCGTCGGACAACCGGAGCATGTCGCGGATGCCGGCCTTCAACAGTTTCTTGGGAATCGGCAGCATGCCCCATTCGGGCATTCCCGGCGCGCCGATGGGACCGGCGTTCTGGAGGACGATGATGGAGTCAGCGGTGACCGGCAGCTCCTCCGTATCGATGCGCGCCTTGAGATCGGGGTAGTCCTTGAAGACCAGCGCCGGTCCGGTGTGCTTGAGGAAGCGCGGCTCCATCGCCGTGTGTTTGATGACACAGCCGTCGGGCGCGAGGTTGCCGGTCAGGACGGCCATTCCGCCTTCAACTGCGAGGGGTTTGTCCCGTGGGACGATCACCTCGTCGCTGAAAACTTCCGCACCCTTCACCGATTCTCCAAGCGTCTTGCCGGAGATGGTCAGGCAGCCGGGATGAATCAGGTCGCCCAGGCGCGAGAGCAGGGCGGGAATGCCTCCGGCGTCGTGGAAATCCTCCATGAGGAACTTGCCGGCGGGACGGATGTTCGCGAGCACCGGCGTGCGGCGGGCGATCATGTCGAAGTCTTCCAAAGTGATCTTGATGCCGGCGCGTCCGGCCATGGCGATGATGTGGACGATGGCGTTGGTCGACCCGCTGATGGCCATCAGCGTGGTGATGGCGTTGAGGAACGATTCGCGGGTGAGGATGTCCGAAGGTTTCAGGTCTTCCCAGACCATGTCCACGATGCGGCGTCCGCACTGCGCGGCCATGCGGGCGTGGGCGGAATGCACGGCGGGCAAGGTGGCCGCACCCGTGGGAATGAACCCGAGGGCTTCGACGATGGCCGCCATGGTCGAGGCCGTGCCCATCGTCATGCAGGTGCCGGGCGAGCGCGCGATGCCGTCCTCGATCTCGCTCCAGGCGTCGCAGCTCAGCTTTCCGGCGCAGCGTTCGGCCCAGTATTTCCAGACGTCGCTGCCGCTGCCGAGCGTCTCCGCGCGCCAACGGCCTTTGAGCATCGGGCCGGCCGGGAGGAAGATGCAGGGAAGGTTCATGGTGAACGCGCCCATGAGCATCGCCGGCACCGTCTTGTCGCAGCCGCCCAGGAGCACCGCGCCATCGAGCGGATGGCAGCGGAGCGTCTCCTCGACCTCCATGGCCGTCATGTTCCGGTAGAACATCGCCGTCGGCTTCATGAACTGCTCGCCGAGCGACATGACGGGGACTTCCACGGGGAAACCGCCCGCCTGGTAGACGCCGCGTTTCACCTGCTCGGCCCGCTCACGGAGATGGGTGTGGCAGGTGTTGAGGTCGCTCCAAGTATTGAGGATGCCGATGACGGGTTTGCCGGCGAAGTCCTCCGTGTCGTAGCCCATCTGCTTCGTGCGCGAACGGTGGCCGAAGGAGCGGAGGTCGTCGGGGCCGAACCAGCGGTGGCTGCGGAGTTCTTCGGGGCGTTTACGCGTCGGGCTCATGGGATCAACGGCGGGAAACTACGGGAGCCGTCGAAGCGGATGCAATCGCGGTCGCGAACGGGCCGCAGGTCATCGGCTTCAGGCGGCGGGATCGAGGATGACGCGGAGCTTTTCCTGGAGGTCCTCGATGCGGAACGGCTTCTGGAGAAAACCGGCCAGACCCTTTCCGGTGAAACGGTTGATCGCATCCTGTTCGTTGAAGCCGCTCATCAGGAGAATCTTCACGTCGGGACGGATCAGGCGCAGCTCGCGGAATGTTTCCGCGCCGTCCATGAGGGGCATCGTCAGGTCCATGAGGACGGCCACGATCCCCTTGGTTTCCGTGAAGCGCATCAGTCCTTCACGTCCATCGCCGGCCTGCACGGCGCTGAAGCCGAGCTGTTCCACCATCTTGATGGCGACCCGCCGCACGTTCTCCTCGTCGTCCACCACGAGGATGGTTCCTGTTCCTCTCCAGTGGTTGCGCGGCTTCGGCGTCGCGGCCACGGCCCTGGGGGC
>JAYTUE010000195.1:0-4719 GCA_043744715.1 Verrucomicrobiota bacterium
CTGGCGACCGAGGCGCTGTAATTGCTCAGGCCCACGGTGGTCCGGCGCTGGAGGCTGTCGTAGCCGTTGGTCACGATGAGTCCGTCCAAGGGACCACCGGTCCAGCTCTCCGTCAACGGCAGACCCAACGAAGAGAACGCGGTCGTCTTGACCACGTTGATCCCGCCGAGCGTCTGCGTCTGGCTGACGACTTGGCCGAGGCGGTTGTAGCTGTTGGTCACGGCGGGGGTGAGGCCGTCGGAGTAGGTGAGGCTCTCACCTTTCTGACTATTGACCTGTCCCTTTGTGTTCTGTTGCCGGGCCAAAGCAGTGCCCAACGCGGTCGGCGTCGCTCCCTCTCCCAGCGGGAGAGGGCTGGGGTGAGGGAGAACGCGGTCGAGCAGTCCAGAGCAACTCGGAGCCGCAAGACGCATGGTTACCCACTGAAAACAGCGAGGAACCATGAACGGTCAACTTGCAGCAGGGCGGCCAATCCACGCTGCTTCAGCAGGCGTTCCACCCGTCGAATCCGGATCAACTCCCCAAGTGTCTCTGCCATCGTCGGGAAGGGTTTCCGACCCGGATTCGGAGGGATGATCGCGCTCCGCCTCACCACGATTTTTCGTTGTGCAATTCCCAACAGTGCTAACCAGGTCAACGACTTAGTGGGCCGTTTATCCGTGGTGAGCCGGAGTCGTTCAACGAACCACCGAAACTCCGCCGTTGTCCGCTGACAGGATGCGGATGTCCGAATCCTTGAGCTGCCGTTGCATGGCGGCTGCGACCGCTTCGGGCTTCTCCAGCGTCAAGCACATGATGGTCGAGCCGCTGCCGCTGAGCCATCCGCCGATGGCGCCGGCCTTCTCGCCGGCCCTAATGACGGCGCTGAGCTGGGGAATGAGCTGTTCGCGATAGGGCTGGTGAACGCGGTCGTCGAAGCAGCCGCGCAGCGCCTCGTAGTCGCCCAAGGCAAACGCGGCGCTGATCAGCGACGAGCGGTTGAGATTGTGGACCGTGTCCGCTTTGGAGAAGGACTGCGGCACCAGCTTCCGGGCCTGCGCCGTGCTGACCTCGAACCGGGGAATGAGGGTGACGAACTTCGCCCTGGACGGCACCGGGCAGCGAAGCACACGCACCGAACCGGCTACCATTCCCGCCGCGGTGAACCCGCCGAAGATGGCCGGAGCGGCGTTGTCAGGATGGCCTTCCAGCTTGGTCACCAATTCCAACAGCGCCTGACGATCCAGGCCGGCGCCGGCCAGTTCGTTCAATGCCGCAACAAGTCCAAGGCGGGCCGTCACGCTGGAGCCCAGTCCACGGGCGATGGGCACGTCGCCCGTCAACGAGATCTCAAAGCCGAACTTCGCCTTCTTCGTCCGTTTGAAGAACAACGCGGCCGCTTCTCCCAGCATTGCTTCCGCTCCGGACCTGGCATCGTCGGCGATCGGCGAGGTGATGCCCACGCCCGACTTTGCGGCCGGAGTGACGCGGACGCGGTTGTAGAGCTTCACGGCGATGCCGAGCGTGTCGAAGCCGGGGCCGAGATTCGCGGTGGTTCCTGGGACGCGGATGGTGACTGAGGGCATGGGGAGAAATACTTCGTGATGAACGGTGGCGTCTCGATCAGTCCTCCGCCTTGCTTTCGCGGGCAGTGAGGTCGCGGACGGCGACCTTGGCGGGCTTCGCCTCGTAGAGCATGGCGTGGACCTCGTCGATGATCGGCGCATCCACACCCAGGCGCAGGGCAAGCTGCCGCGCGGATTTGGCGGTGGGGTAGCCTTCGACCACGGCCTTCGCTTCGGCGAGGATCTCGTCGACTTTGTCTCCACGCCCGAGGCGTTCGCCGAAACAGCGGTTGCGGCTGAGTTTCGAGAAGCAGGTCACGGTCAGGTCGCCCAGCCCGCTGAGACCGGAAAACGTGTCGGACCTGGCTCCGCAGGCCATCCCCAGCCGGCGCATCTCCGCAAGGGCCCGCGTGACCAGGGACGCCTTGGCATTGTCTCCAAACCCGAGCCCATCGCCCACGCCGGCCGCGATGGCGAAGATGTTCTTGAGCGCCCCGCCGAGTTCCACCCCTTGCAGGTCGGTGTTGGTGTAGATGCGGAAAGTCGGACAATGAAACAGCGCCTGCACGGCCTGCGCCGTCGCCTGGTCCGCAGCGGCGGCCACGCAGGCCGTCGGGATTCTGCGGGCGACTTCGAGCGCGAGGGATGGTCCTGAGAGCGCCGCCGGAGCCGCTCCCGGAACGGTTTCCCGGATGATGTCGCACATGGTGAAGCCGGTTTCCAGCTCGATGCCCTTGGTCGTGCTGACGACGATTCCCCTGAAGCCGGCCATCTGCAGACAGACGCTTCGGAAGACTTTGGACGGAACCGACACGACGGCGAAATCGCTTCCGCCGATCGCCCGCGCCAGATCAGATTCAAACCGCAGCGCGACCGGCAACTCGACGCCCGGCAATCTGCTTTCGAAACGCCGACTGGAGGCGATCTCCCTCAGGCCTTCCGCCCGATGGCTCCAGAGCACGACGTCGTGTTCCGCCTCGACGAGAAGTTTCGCAAGAGCCATTCCCCAGGCTCCGGCTCCGATGACGGCGACCTTCATACGGCCCCCTTCTTGGAGCCGACGCGGTTCTCCGTCCCGGCCAACAAACGCTGGATGTTCGGCTTGTGCTTGTAGATCGCGAGAATCGCAAGGCAGAGGGAGACGCCGAAATAGGTCCAGCTGTAACGCCACGCGAGGGCACTGATCGGCAAGGCCACCGCCGCAGCGATGGACGCCAGCGAGACATACTTGCTGGCGTAGAAAGTCACGATCCAGACGGCGAGAATGGTCAGCAAAACTAGCGGCATCCATGCCAGAATCACGCCGGACGAAGTGGCGATGCCCTTCCCGCCTTTGAACTTCAGCCAGCAGGTGTAGTTGTGGCCCAGGACGGCGGCGAGGCCGGCCAGCAGACGGACTGACTCGCAGTCTTCGCAGAAGTTCCAACCGGCGATCAACGGAACGAGGAGCATGACGGCGCTCCAACCCTTGAAGACGTCGAACAGAAGCACGAACGAGCCGGGTCCTTTGCCAAGAACGCGGAAGGCGTTCGTCGCCCCGATATTGCCGCTGCCGACGGCCCGGATGTCGATGCCCTTGGCCTTGGCCACGAGGAAGCCCGTCGGGATCGACCCGACGAGATACGCGGCGGCAGCCAGGATGAAGTAACCGGTCAATGGCACGGCGCGGAATGTAGGGAGGCCGTTTCCGCCGCCGCAAGGGTCTTCATGCGTCCGGCCGACGGGTGGGAATGACGAAGACAGAACGGCGAAGGCCGGCGAGCCGCGTTCGACGTGAGGAACGTTTCCATCAGCGCTTCCGGAGCACGACCGCCACGTTGTCCGTCAGACCAAGGGCTCCGAGGCACGTCTCCGCGAGCGAGTAGGCCCAGCGGATCGGCGCCAGCCCACGCCGCTGCTTCAACGAATTGGTCCGCTTCAACAAGGCGGCCCGATCCGAATCGCTGACGAAATCCCCATCCCGACGCCAGTCCTGCCAGATCACCGCCGGGTTGAAGTGGGTGAAGATGACATCCTCAACAGTGAATCCTCCGGCTTCCTGCGCCAGGTGAACCAGCGTCCGTTTGGAAAAATAGTTCAGATGCTGCGGCAGGATGTAGCGGTATTTCATGCCGACAAGACGCACGGCCAGCGAACGGATGTTCGGCACCAGCGCGATGCAGTAGCCGCCGGGTTTCAGGACGCGGGCCGCTTGGCGGAGGAAGTCTTTCGGTTCGGCGAGATGCTCCAGAACCGCCCAGAAAGTCACCGCATCGAAGGCATCGGCCTCGAACGGCCCATCGAGAAAGGATCCGCGGTGGATCCGTATGCCCAAACCCTCCGCATGGTCCAAAGCCGGCCCGGCCACATCCGTTCCGTGAACCGCATAGTCGCCCGCAAAGCGCAGGTTGAGCCGATGGAGAAACCCTCCCGTGCCGCAGCCCACATCCAGCACACGCCCTGTTCGCACATGCCGGCGAAAGAGCGTCAACTCCCGTTCGTAACGGACCGGGGAATGGTCTCCGGCCAGCTTGTCAGGCGACAGGTAAAACGCCGCGCCGATCCCTTCATAGAACGCCCCGCTGTCGAACTCCCCGGGTAGCGGCGACTCCAAAACCATCCCGCAACCCCCACACCGCACTAGGGACAAGGTCGCCTTGCGTCCCCACTCGCGAGCGTCCATCGCACCGCAAACGGGGCAAGGACGGTCGCATGGAGATTCGGCTTCAGGCATGACGGTCCAAACCTTGCCGGAGGTGGAATGGGACACCACCCGATTCCGCAAGCAGGGTGCTTATTCTAATTCGCTGTCGCGGGGCGAGCAAACCAGGACAAGTTTGGGAGTTAGCAAAGCAGGAATCTTTTCTCTCCACCGTCACAACGGTGGCCATGATCCGTTCTGAAAAGAGCGACGGGAGAGGCGTGTGCCGCGCGTATAATGCCCGTCGGCGGGCGGGCTTTGCGGGGGTCGCCGCAGGCCGCCTGGCCGCGCCTTCCTGCAGGAACAGTGTCCGCGCCTGGCCGCCACGACGCCCACGCGCTCGAACTACTTCCTGGCCCGCGACGTCAACCGCGCCCTGCTCGCCGTGGGCGAGGGGATCCACGAGCACGACGTGACCATGCTCAAGCGGCTCAAGCCGGCAGGCTTGCGCCAAGGCGTGCCCAAGGGCCGCCGCGTGCTGCTGGTGTATGATCG
>JAYTUE010000196.1:0-4715 GCA_043744715.1 Verrucomicrobiota bacterium
CCGAGGACGACGTGCTTGTATTCCGCCGCGTCCATGTTGTTGCGGAGCTTGTCGGCGGCGAGCCAGAGCTTGGCCTCGAAGCCGAGGTGGGCGGAGGAGTCCTTGGGGTCTGAGGTCTTGGTGCGGGCCATTGCGGTTCGTGATCTCGTCCGTCGTGAGTGCGTGTCCGACGTTCCTTGTGAGCGTTGGGACAGGGAGTTGTAGGAGGGCAAGATGGCGCACGCCAAGGGGAAAGCTGGCCGACGGGCTCCTACCGAATCTGCGGAACTGAAAGACCGACTGCGGTCGCAAAGGGGTCAGTTCTTGATAATGGCTACTTCCGGTCGAGCTTTCTCCAACGACACGGCAACTGATCGGGAATTGCTCTTCTTCTGCTGCTAGCAGCCCGTCAAAGAAGACCCCACCCCGCCGCGGGAGGGCACGCGGCCTACAAAAAGCTTCGGGGATCACCCTCGTTTTGTAGGCCCGGTCCCCCGACCGGGCGTTCTTTGACGGGCTGTTGGGGCAGTGGTGCTGGGCGAAAAGGTTTGGTTCAGCTGGCCCACCGAGATAAACACGCACAGGAATCCCGGGGTCGAATCACTGCTTCTCCAGGCCGCGCGGGTGCCCCGTCGGGCGCCCGTCGGCCGGACGTTCCGGCACTGGTTCGGGCGGGAACAGCCTTTGCCATGAGCCGCTTCATCAATCTGGAACTGGGCGACGAGTCGGAGAAACGCTCGGCGGCTTCCGCCGCCGTCACGGACGAACTGCGTTTCCTCGCCGATGCCGAGGCGGCCTTCGCCCAGGCCCGTTTCGACCATGCGCTGCGCTGGTTCGCCCGTGTCCTCGAGTTCAATTCCGCCAATGCCGCCGCCTGGATCGGACAGGTCCGTTCCCTGATCGAGCTCGGCGAATTCCGCGAGGCCAGCATCTGGGCCGACAAGGCGATGGAGAAATTCCCGCGCGAACCCGAGCTCCTCGCCGCCAAGGGCGTGGCCCTCGCGCGCCTGGGTGATCTCGATGCCGCCGCCGCGTTCTCCGATGCGGCCTTCGAGGAACGCGGCGACAGCCCCTATCTCTGGCTTGCACGGGGCGACGTGTTTCTGGCCCGCAAGGATGCGGCCGCCGAAACCTGCATCGCCCGGGCCTTGGAGATGACGACGGGGCAATGGCTCTACGCCTGGCTCGCCGCCCGCGTCCGCATGTTTTACCGGCAGTTCACCCTCGGTCTGAAGCACGCCAGGCAGGCGCTCGAGTGGAATCCGGTCAACCCGCAGCTCTGGGCCTTGGCGGCGCTCTGCGAACTCCGCATCGGGCTCGTCCAGGCCGCCCAAGCGTCGCTCGCCAAGGCGTTCGAGCTCGATCCCCACAACGAGGCCGCCCAAAATGTCCGGCGTGAGCTGGGCAATCCCGGTGCGTTCCAACGGATCGCCGGATGGTTCAAGCAGGCCTTTCCCAAATGACGCCCAGCATCCTCGACCCGTATCTGGAGGCCGCGAAGGAGTCCAGCGCCTCCGATCTGCATCTCGTCGCGGGCGTTCCTCCGACCTACCGCATCAACGGCGAGATCCTCCTCGCCGACGCCGACGCGCTCACTGAAACCCAGCTGGACGAGATCGCCGGCGTGCTGCTCAACCCCGGACAGCTCGCCAAGTTCGAGGCCGAATGGGAGCTGTGCATCTCGCGCCGCCATCCCGTCGCCGGACGCGTCCGGATCACTTTTTACCGGCGCAACGGGCATGCCGAGATGAGCTTCCGCTTCTGCGGCGAGGCCGTCTTGACGCGCGACGAACTCGGGCTTCCGCCAAGGATCGACGACGTCGCCCGGCGTCCTTCCGGCCTTGTGCTCATCACCGGCCCCACGGGCGCGGGCAAGACGACGACGCTCAACTACCTCGTCGACCTCATCAACCGCGAGCGCCGCTGCAAGATCGTCACCATCGAGGACCCCATCGAGTTCGTTCACCAGAACAACCGCGCCATCGTCGTCCAGCAGGAGGTGCTGACGGATGTCCATTCCTTCAACCGCGCCCTGATCCATGTGCTGCGGCAGGATCCCGATGTCGTCGTCGTGGGAGAAATGCGCGACCACGAATCGATCGCCACCGCGCTCACAGCGGCCGAGACGGGCCACCTCGTGCTGGCCACGCTGCATTCGCCCAACGTCTCGCTCGCGCTGGAACGCATGATCGGCGTCTTCGAGGGGGCGGCCCAGCGGCAGATCGTCCTCCAGCTCTCGAACAACCTCCAGGGCATCCTTGCCCAGGAGCTTCTCCCGTCCGTCGACCGCACCCGCCGTGTCCTCGCCTACGAGCTGCTGATCGCGACGAACGCGGTCAGGAACATCATCCGCGAAAACCAGCTCCACCAGTTGGACAACGTCATCCAGACCGGCCGCCGCGACGGCATGGTCCTCTTCGACGACTGCCTGCGCGACCTCTACACGAGGACGCTCATCAGCTTCGACACCGCCATGAGCCGCGCGCACATCCCCGAACGCGTCAGCCGCAAGTCGGAATGACCCGGCGAAATGACGAAGCGCGAAGGCCAAAGGCCGAACTAGCTCCGGCCTTTCCCTCCCGTCTTTCCGGCAACTCTGCCCGGGCTCCATCCTTCGATGTTGGGCGTTGAATGCGGGCTGATCGATGTTTCCCGGGGGAGATGCCTTGGCCTTTGGCCTTCGCACTTCGTCATTCCCTCGCGTGATTCTTCCTTGCCGGGGCGGTCCAACGGTTGATGGATTCCCCCGAAACACTCGTGGAACCGCCGGATCAAACGGAAGTGCCCGCCGCGCTCGCGGACGAATTCGCCTCGGTCTACGAGGAGCATTCGCGCGCGATCTACTACCTCTGCCTGCGTTTCCTGTCGGACGACTCCCAGGCGCAGGACGCCACGCACGACGTCTTCCTCAAGGCTTTCCGCAAGCTCGGTTCCTTCCGCCAGGAGGCCAACCTGCGGACCTGGCTGTATCGCATCGCGATCAACCACTGCCAGAATCTCCAGGCCTCATGGTCCCGCCGGAACATCCACTCCACCGACGACGACGAGGTCCTCGAGAACGCGGCCGCCCGCAGCGAGAGCCCGTTGCACGTCCTGGAGACCAAGGAACTCGGCCAGCGCATCCAGACGGCCCTGGACGCGTTGCCCGAGGAATACCGGCTCATCCTCCTGCTCGTCGCCGACGACAAGCTTTCCTACGAGGAGGTCGGAGAACTCACCGACCAGTCGGCCGACGCCATCCGCGGCAAGCTGCACCGGGCCCGCAAGGCATTCACCCAGCACTTCGCCAAAACCGCCTGACCCATGAACCCGAAGCACAACAAGCTCACGCAGAAAACCGGGGCGGAATCCCTTACCCGGCAGAAGGCCGAAACTGCGGCCGCCCACGATTTCGAGACGCCGGAGGAATTGATCCGGTTCGACGCCGGCCGCCATCAGCCGCCCGAGGCCATCGCCCGGCGCCTGGCTGAATCGATCGCCGGCGAGAAGCCCGCGCCCTGGTGGAAACGGCTCTTCCGCCGCGGTTGATTTGTCCGCCCTACCCGTCACTCCCTTCTCGCCGCGCGTTGGAAGCCGGCGCACCCTTCGCCCGTCACGAACCACGCTCCACGTCCCGACGCCATGTCCTTCGCCGAAGAACTTGAGACCCTCATCCGGGCCCGCTACCCCATCGTCTACGTCACCACGGGCGAGGAGCTGCGCGTCCAGCGGATCATCGAGGACGTCGGCGCGCGCCGTTCCAAGAAGGTCTACGAGTGGACCTGCAGCTCGGGCCTCGCGCTTGCGGGCACTTCCATCCAGTCGCAGAAACAGCGCAACCCGACTTCCCGCGATCCCCTCGTCGCGCTCGACCAGGTGATCGAGCAGGTCGAGCCCGCGCTCTTCATCTTCAAGGATCTGCATCCCTTCCTCACGCGGAGCCATGTCACCGTCATCCGGCGGCTGAAGGACATCGCGCTGAATCTCCGGAATAGCTTCAAGACCGTCGTCCTCGTTTCGCCCCTCCTCGAAATCCCGCCCGAACTGGAAAAGGAGATCACCGTCCTGGATTTTCCCCTTCCCTCGCGCGACGACCTTGCGGACCTGCTCGACCAGATCCTCGTCGATCTCCGCCAGCACAAGCAGGTCGTCGTGGATCTCGACACGGTCGGACGCGAGCGCCTCATCCAGGCCGCGCTCGGACTCACTCTCGGCGAGGCGGAAAACGTCTTCGCCCGGATCATCGTCAAGGACCAGCGCCTGAGCGGCGACGACGTCAACGAGGTGTTCGCCGAAAAGCAGCAGATCGTCCGCAAAAGCGGCCTCCTCGAGTATTACGCCACCACGGAATCCTTCTCCACCGTCGGAGGCATGGCCGGCCTCAAGGACTGGCTGAACAAACGCTCGCTGGCATTCAACGCCAAGGCCCGCGCCTTCGGCCTGCCGGCTCCGCGCGGCATCCTCATGCTCGGCGTCCAGGGCTGCGGGAAAAGTCTCTGTGCGAAGGCCGTTTCCTCCCATTGGCAGCTCCCCCTGCTCCGCTTCGACATGGGCCGGATGTTCGGAAGCCTGGTCGGCTCCTCGGAGGAGAACGTCCGGCGCGCCATCGCCGTGGCCGAGTCGGTCGCGCCCGCGATCCTCTGGGTCGACGAGATCGACAAGGCCTTCGCCGGCTCCCAGGGCAGCGGCCACACCGATGGCGGCACCACGGCCCGCGTCTTCGGCACCTTCCTGACGTGGCTCTCCGAAAAGACCGC
>JAYTUE010000197.1:0-18500 GCA_043744715.1 Verrucomicrobiota bacterium
CCGAACGCGGGAAGGCCAAATGGGAATTTGCCCGACCACAATGCCTGAAACGTGAAGCGTGAACTGGCATCAGGCCTCCCGTATCAGGTATCAGGTCTGCCGTGCCTGACACGCTGCCGTCCGTCACCATCATCATTCCCGCCCGGCCCACCGATACGGAGATCCGGGCATTGGCCGGCGTCCGGGCGCTGGATTACCCGAAGGACCGGATCCAGATCCTCCTGGCTCGTGGAAGGCAGCCCTCCGTCCAACGCAACCTCGCCCTCCGGCAAGCCACGGGTGAGCTCGTCTACTTTCTCGACGACGATTCCGTCGCGTTCCCGGACGCCCTTCGCAGGGCTGCGGTTCATTTCCAGCAGCCGGATGTCGTCATGGTGGGAGGACCGAATCTCTGTCCGCCCGGGGCCCCGCCGTTGGAGCAGGCCTTCGCCCGGACCATGGCGACGCTGCTCGCCTTCGGTCCGAGTAGAGCCCGCTACTGGCCGATAGACACAGCACGGGACTCCAGCGAGAAGGAGCTGATCCTCTGCAACCTCATCGCCCGCCGACTTCCCGTGCTCGAACTGGGCGGCTTCGATGAATCGCTCTATCCGAACGAGGAGAACGCCCTCATGGACGAGCTGCAGGAACGGGGCGGACGCCTCGTCTACGATCCTGATGTGCGCGTCCACAGACGTCCGCGGCCGCATCTGAAATCGTTCATCAAGATGCTGCTGAACTACGGACGCGGACGGGCGGAACAGTTCCGTCTTCACCCGTCAGCCGGATCTCTCCTCAACTTCGTCCCGCCCGCCTTCCTCATCTACGCACTTATTTTCGCGCTCCTTCCGCCGCTGCTACGCTGGCCAATGACCCTCTATGCGGTGCTCGTGCTGGTGCAAGCGGTCGCCGTGACGAAGGACCGCCTTTCGTTGTCCTGGAGAGTTGCGCCGCTGGTGATCCTGACCCATCTCGTCTACGGAATCGGTTTCTGGCGGGGACTCTTCACCAAGCCGCAGCAGCGTCCGAAACCAACGCCGGAAGAAGTTCGGATCGAAAGCGTGGACCCGACAGCCGTTGGCAAATAATCCAACATCCTTGGGGTCTCACAGACGGATCCCTTACCCACTCCTCACGCTCTTCAACCCGAAGCTGGGCTCCGTTTTTGCGCCAACACCCGGAACGAACGTCCCATGTGTTCGGGATGCACGAGCGTCTTGAACTGCGCGATCCGGCGTGCGTCCCAGGCCACGGCTCCCGGTGCAGCCCAGATCTTCTGCGCCACCCGCGTCAGGAAACGCCCCTGGAAATCGAAGACGTCCGTGGCCAGCCCTGCGGCGATCCCCGCCTGTTCGATCGCCGTGAAGTTCACATGCGCCGTCAGATCCTGCTCGCCCGGGCGCTCCAGCACGTCGGCCTTGAGCTGATGGCGCGAGTAGGCCCGCAGGGTTCCGTCGCTGCGCTGCGGCATGAAGAACTCCTCGCGCGTCAACCCGTAGTCGAAGGCCATCAACCATCCCTCACCCAGGCTGCCCGCGGCCGAACGCCACCAGCCCGCCGCAGCCGGATTGAGCTCGGTCGTGAACCCATCCGGCAGCACGTCGAGCAGCCCGTCGGGCAGATCCAGATGGGCATCCGCCAAGACTTCCCGGTCGTCGTCCACCGGCATCGGCCGCCAGACGAAGCGATCTCCCTCCAGCCCCACGCCCATTTCCCGCCAACCCCGCGCGGCGGCGTCCCAGACAACTCGGTGGCAGGGAAAGGCGTCGAGCAGTTCGTTGCTGAAGACCACTCCATGGACGGTTCCGAGCTCGCTCCAGTTCCTGCACCAGCGGACCGGAATCGTCGTTCCCCGGGCCTCATTTCGACGGGCCACGTTCTCCTGCTGCCAGCGCTGGCGGGTCGGTGACGGCTCCAAAAAGACGAGTTCAACCGGGCGAAGCCCGCTTTCCGCCGAACTAAATATCGCCTCCGCCACCTCGATCCCGAGGACGCCGTCGTTCGATCCGCATTCCACCAATTGCCACTGCGGCACGTCGGCGCGGGGAATGCGTTTCTCCATGTCGGACAGCCATTCGCGTATCTGACACGCGACCATTTCGCTGAAAAGCCGGCCCACGGAAACGTTGGTGAAGAAGTCGCCTTCCCGGCCCACCCTCCCGGGCCGTTCGTAATATCCTGCATCTGCGGCATAAAGCGCCAACCCCATGTAGACGACGAAAGGGATGGGTCCGCGTTGGCGGATCTCGTGGCGGATCAAGTCGGCGGCGGTGGTCACTGGCTTGGGTCGTGCTTCATTTTGCCGATAAGAATGGGAACACCTGAATAGAGTCTATGGCGAAGATCGATTCGTTCTTTCACCTGATGTATGAGCAGAAGGCCTCCGACCTTCACCTCTCCTCGGGCAATCCACCCATCCTCCGCATCAACGGCGAACTCCACCGCGTCGACTATCCGCCGCTGGAGAGCGATTCGCTGAAGGCGATGCTCTACGAGATCGCCCCGGAGTATAAGATCAAGGTCTTCGAGGAGACGGGCGACGTGGACTTCGGCTACGAGATCCCGAACGTCTCCCGCTTCCGCGCCAACTTCTTCAACCAGAAGCATGGCTGCGCCGCCGTCTTCCGGCAGATCCCGAGCAAGGTTCTTTCCTTCGAGGACTTCGAGAAGTTCGACGCCCCGCTGCCGCCCGTGCTGAAGAAGTTCTGCATGCTCCACAAGGGCCTTGTGCTCGTCACCGGCCCCACGGGTTCCGGCAAATCGACCACGCTGGCCGCCATGGTGGACTACGCGAACAAGAACCGCCGCGACCACATCCTCACGGTCGAGGATCCCATCGAGTTCGTCCACGAGTCGAAGAACTCGCTGATCAACCACCGCGAGGTCGGTATCCACACCAAGTCCTTCACCTCGGCGCTCAAGGGCGCCCTCCGCGAAGACCCGGACATCATCCTCGTCGGCGAGTTGCGCGACCTTGAGACGATCGACCTGGCGCTGACCGCCGCCAGCACGGGGCACCTTGTCTTCGGCACGTTGCACACCCAGAGCGCGGCCAAGACGGTGGACCGCATCATCGACGCCTTTCCCGCCGACCAGCAAAACAAGATCCGCGTGACGCTCGCCGAATCGCTCAAGGGCGTGGTCGCCCAGAATCTTTTCAAACGGGTCGACAGGAAGGGTCGCGTCGCCGCGCTGGAGATCCTCGTCGTGACCAACGCGATCGGAAACCTGATCCGCGAAGGCAAGACCCACCAGATCCCCGGCATGATCCAGGTAGGCAAGAAGCTCGGCAACATGCCGCTCGACGACTCGATCATGGAGCACATCCGCATGAAGCGCGTCTCGCCGGAAGAGGCCTACGACAAATGCATCGACCGGAAGAAATTCCGCCCCTTCCTCACCCATCCTCCGGACGAGGAGGACTGAGAAACCTCCCCGGCCTGAACCCCTTTTACCCGACATGCGCAAACCCGAGCTCGACTACATCCTGAACACGATGCTGGACCACACGCCCATGCTCGACGGCAACACCGTCCTGGATGCGCGGAAGGACGTGTCGGACCTGAACTTCACCGTCGACAAGCCTTTCCAGGTCGAATACTCGGGCCAACTGGTGCCAATCGAGACCAATCCACCGATCGAAAAGCTCACGCCGTTCCAGACCGAGACCCTCGCCCTCAACCTCGTCAACGGCAGCCCCCGGCTGACCGAAGACCTGCTCCGCATGGGTTCCTGCGACGCATCCTACTCCCTGGGCGACGCGGCCCGGTTCCGCGTCAACATCTTCTCCCAGCGGGGCAACTACTCGGTCGTGCTCCGGAAGTTGAACATGCAGATCCCGTCCCTCGCCGACCTGAAGCTGCCCCCCATCTTCAAGCAGATGGCCCGGGAAAAGACGGGGCTCGTCCTCGTCACCGGCGCCACCGGTTCCGGCAAGTCCACGACTCTCGCGGCCCTGCTCAACGAGGTGAACGAGACGAAGTCCGTCCACATCATCACGCTGGAGGACCCCGTCGAGTTCGTGCATCCGCAGAAGACGGCCACCTTCAACCAGCGGGAGATGGGCAACGACTTCGACAGCTTCGCCACCGGCCTCCGCGCCGCGCTGCGCCAGGCCCCGAAGATCATCCTCGTCGGCGAAATGCGCGACCGCCAGACCGTCGAGATCGGCCTGAGCGCCGCCGAAACCGGACATCTGGTCATGAGCACGCTCCACACGATCGACGCCGGCCAGACGATCAACCGCATCCTCGGCATGTTCGAGACCGACGAGCAGGAACAGATCCGCGTCCGCCTGGCCGACACCCTCCGCTGGGTCGTCAGCCAACGCCTCGCCCCCAAGGTCGGCGGCGGCCGCCATGCGCTCCTCGAAATCATGGGCGCCAACGTCCGCACCCAGGAAACGATCGTCCAGGGCGAGAGCGAGGGGAAGAGCTTCTACGAGATCATCGAGGCCAGCTCCACCTTCGGCTGGATGACCTTCGACCAGGCCTGCCTCAAGGCCTTCGAGGAGGGGGCCATAACCGAGGAGATGGCCATGCTCTACTGCAGCAAGAAGGGCGTGGCGGGCCGCGGCATCGACAACATCAAGAAACTGCGAGGCGAATACGCCGGCGTCGTCAGCGACCTGAGGTTGCGCCCCCAGCTCGACCCCGGCGGCCGCACGGCCGCCGCAGCCGCCGCGCCTCCTCCGCTTCCCGGCGGCGGCCTCAAAATCAAACTCTGATCCGCCATGTCCGAATCATTCGCCTTCTTCAGCCACCGCGACAACCCGGCCATGGTCGCGGTCAGCACGCCGGAATTCCGCTCGTCCATCTCCGCCGCCCTGCATGAGCTCGGCTACAAAGTCCTCTGCGTCGAGGACCACGACGAGTTCATGGCCCGCTACAACGCCATACCGTTCCAGGTCGTCATCATGGAGGAGATCTTCGGCGGGGTGCTCCCGAGCCAGAACCCGACGGTGCAATGGGTGCAGGAGCTGCCGATGCAGCAGCGCCGCCAGGCCGTGTTCGTGCTCATGGGCGACATGTTCGGAACGCTCAACTCCATGCAGGCCTTCCAGCAGAGCGTCCACGCCGTGGTCAACTACTCCGAGGTCCCGATCATGAGCCAGATCGTCCAGAAGATCGTGGCGGAGAACGACGCCTTCTACGCCACCTTCCGCGAGATCCAGAAACTCGCGGTCAAGGCCCGTTGAACGAAGCGCGTCTTGCAGCCGGCCGGTCCGCCTTCGCATAGTCGGCGACCGACATGCGACTCGATCAGGCCCTAGTCCAACGCGGATTACTGGAAAGCCGGGAGAAGGCCCAGCGCGCCATTCTCGCGGGGCAGGTGCGTCTCAACGGACAGGTCGGGCGCAAGGCCAGCGACAAGGTGAAGGACGGGGACGCCGTCGAACTCACGGCCAAGGACAGGTTCGTCAGCCGGGGCGGCCACAAGATCGAGCACGCGCTGACCCGCTTCCAGATCGACCCGACGGGACTCGCCTGCATCGACATCGGTTCGTCCACCGGGGGCTTCACGGACTGCCTGCTCCAGCACGGGGCTTCCCGCGTCTACGCGGTCGACGTCGGCAAGGGCCAGCTCGCCTGGACTCTCCGGCAGGATCCGCGCGTGGTGGTGATGGAAGGAACCAACGCCCGCTTCCTGACGGCGGCCGCGTTCGGGCCAGGCTTCACGGGAGCGGACCTGGTCGTGGCCGACTGCTCGTTCATTTCCCTGCGGAAGGTTCTTCCTCCCGTCATTGCCTTGCTCCGGCCCGCCGGTAGGATCGCCGCATTGATCAAACCGCAGTTCGAGGCCGGGCGTAAAGAGGCGTCGCGCGGAGCGGGAGTGATCACAGATCCGGTCGTGCACGAACGCGTCATCGCCGAACTGCACGTTTTTGCGGAGACGGAGCTGGGGCTGCGCTGGTCCGGCCTGACCGAATCACCTTTGCTGGGTCCGGCCGGCAACAAAGAATTTCTCGTCCTGCTTGAAAAAACTGCCTGAACGCATCGGAAGGGTCGGCCTCGTGGCCAACCCCGGAAAAACCTCCACGGCCAAGCTCGTGCAGGACGCCGCGCGCTGGCTCGCCCGCAACGGGGCCAAGGTCCTGGTCGACCCCGACACCCGCGACCACGCCCTGCCGAAGTCCGCCTCGGCGGGTTCCCTAGCCGACCTCGCGAAGGCCGTCGACCTCCTCCTCGTCTTCGGCGGAGACGGGACCATCCTCCGCGTCGTGCGCGGCATGGACGGCAGCAAGACCCCTGTCCTCGGGATCAACGCCGGGCGGCTTGGCTTCCTCACCGACGTGCCCGCCCACTCGCTCAAGGACGCGTTGAAGATGATCTGGGAAGGCCGCGTCTTCGTGGACGAGCGACCGCTCGTGGAAGTGAAGGGCAAAGCCTCCGGCGAACCGGTCCACCTGCACGCGCTCAACGACATCACCGTCACCCGCGGCTCCGCGTCGCGCATGATCGAGCTCGAAGTGTCCGTCGACGACGAGATCCTCACCCGCTACCGCAGCGACGGCTTGATCATCAGCACGCCCACGGGCTCCACCGCCTACTCGCTTTCCGCCGGCGGGCCGATCCTCCGGCCCGACGCCGATGTCTTCGTGCTCACGCCGATCTGCCCGCACACGCTTTCCAACCGCTCCGTCATCATCAGCCTCAAATCCACGCTGAAAGTCCGCGTCCTCAGCCAGCGCGTCGACACCATCGCCTCGGCCGACGGCCAGGTGCAGCTGGACCTCGAAGCGGGCGACGTCCTCACCATCCGCCGCAGTCGCCGGTCGGTCCGCCTCCTGCATCTCGAAGGCAGCTCCTTCTTCGACACCCTCCGCCGCAAGCTCCACTGGAGCGGTTCCAACGGTTGATCCACCCCACCCCGCCATGGTCCGACTCAAAGACATCGCCGAACGCGCCAGCGTGTCGGTCATGACCGTCTCCAAGGTCCTCCGCGACGCGAAGGACATCTCGGCCCAGACGAAGCTCCGGGTCCGCAAGCTCGCCGAGGAAATGGGCTACGTGCCCGACGCCCTCGCCCAGAGCATGCGCAGCGGCACGACGAAACTCATGGGCCTCATCATCCCCTCGGTCGCGAATCCCGTCTTCGCCCGCGTCATCCTCGCCATCGAGGAGAAGGCGCACGAGGCCGGCTACGACCTGCTCATCGCCCATTCGCTGAACAAGCCGGAACGCGAGGAACACGCCATCCGCCGGATGCTTGCACGCAGGGTGGACGGGCTCTTCATCGTCCCGATCTACCGCTTCGCGTCGACGTCCCAGGCCTGGGATGAACTTCGCAAACGCGCCGTGCCCACCGTCGTCCTGGGCCAGGCCGCCGAGTTCTGCCAGGGCTTCGCCAATGTCGAGACCGACGACCTCCTCGCGAGCCAGATCGCCACCCGCCATCTGCTGGAGCTGGGGCACAGGCGGATCGCCTTCCTCAAGGGCCCCCAGTTTTCGCCGATCGCCCGGGACCGTTTCGAAGGCTATGTGAAGGCCATGCGCGACGCGGGATCTGAAGCCGACGACCACTGGATCTTTTCTGCGGGCCAGACCATCGAGGAGGGGGCCGCCGCCGCGCTCCAGATCATGGACGAACGGCCGGATGTCACGGCCCTCGTCGCCTTCAACGACCTCGTGGCCATCGGCGCCGCGAGCGCCCTCCTGCAACAGGGCGTGAAGATCCCCGGCGACCTGTCCGTCGTGGGATTCGGAAACATCCTCATCAGCGAACACTTCCGCGTTCCCCTGACCACCATCCGCCTTCCCAAGCTCCGGCTCGGCATTTCGGCCTTCGACCAGCTCGTCCGGATCATGCGCGGAGAGAAGCCGGCGTCGGTCCGGCTCACCGCCGAGATCATCGTGCGAGACAGCACCGCGCCGCCGTCAAAGCCCTGACCTTGGATGTTCAGTGTTCGATGTTGGCTGTTCGTTGTTCAACAACATCCGAGGTGATCGCCACCTGCCCTCTTGCCTGGACCCCGCACCCGGCCAAACTTCCCCGCGTGCAGAGACTCGGATTCAACCGCACCGGCTACAGCGGCGAGACCATCGACATCCACGGCGTGCTTCGGCGGATCGAATCCGCCGCCCTCGCCTTCGGCTGGAGATGGCAACGCTTCACCCTCCCAAAGCTCGCCCACAACAGCACGGCCGACGTCCTCGCGCTTCATCGGCGACCGGAGAATCACCGTCTCCACGTCTACGTTTCCGCCGGCATCCACGGCGATGAACCCGCCGGCCCGCTGGCGGTCGAGCGGATGTTGATCGAGAACCGCTGGCCGGACGATGTCGCGCTCACCATCTGCCCGTGCCTGAACCGCACCGGCTTTCCGCTCAACACGCGGGAGAACGCCACCGGTGTCGACCTCAACCGCGATTATCGCCAACCCCGCACGCCGGAAGTCCAGAACCACGTCGCCTGGTTGGAGACCCAGCCATCCTTCGACACCGCGTTCTGCCTGCACGAGGATTGGGAGTCGCAGGGTTTCTATCTCTACGAGCTGAACCCGGACCAACGGCCATCCCTCGCGCGGATCATGGTCGATGCCGTCCGCCCCGTTTGTCCGATCGACGAGTCTCCGCTGATAGACGGCCGCGAGTCGCATTCCCACGGCATCATCGTCCCGCAGATCGATCCGGCCCTGCGGCCTGATTGGCCGGAGGCGTTCTACCTGTTCCAGAAGAAGACCCGCCTCTGCTACACGCTGGAGTCCCCCTCCGACTGGCCCCTGCCCATCCGCGTCAACGCCCTCGTCGCCGGAATGCGCGCGGCGCTGGCCAGCCTCTGAACCACGTCCACGGACCGGCTTGAAGCGCCGCACATCTCGCTTCCACCTTCCATCCCATGCACGCACCCCGACTCCCCACTATCGTCTGCCTCCTGATGGCGACCTGGCTCACGGGATGCACCTCCGCACCCGAACGCACGGCGGCCGGGCTGCGAGACGCGCTTCTGTTGCACGCGTCGTTTGACGGGAACCTTGTGTTCAACTGGGACGAATCCCGTTCCGCCCTGACGCTCGGCTTGGGCTACATCGGCGGCATCGACGACGTCGCGGTCTTTAACCGCCCGCTGGCCAATGCCGAAGTCGCCACGTTGCACGGGCTGAAGGACGGCATGCGTGGACTGGGTGCGGACATCGGACGGTAGGCCGCGCGTCCTCGCGCGGCCAGTGGGTGCTCCTGCGCGAGGGCCGTGAAACAACACCCACTCGCCGGGCGGGGATGCCCGGCCTACGGCTGTGTAGAAGACCCTGCCCAGCCTCGGCTCAATTCGCCGTCGAGCGTGTGGGCGAGGAACCGCTTCCGATCAAACCCCGGATGCAGCTCCGTCAGATCGGCCGCGATCCGGAGGTAGCGCGCTTCGTCGAACCAATGCTTGAGCTGGACGGCCTCGCTCATTCTTCCTCCTCAAACGGCGACTTTGCCGGGTCGGGCTCCAATCAGGAACACGCCTTCGTCGCCGGCCGCATTCAGCCACTGCGATTGGACGACAAGCCGGTGGCGGCCGAAGAGATTCCCCACCTGCCCCGGCGTATGGCGATAGGAGAAGAACAGCCCGAACCGTTCGCCCTTCTTACAGCGCCACTCCTTGCCTCCGTAGCGGAGTGTGGCGGCTTTGCGGAAGACGAAGTCAGCTTCCACCCGCAACAGGCCGGAACCGTCTGGGCACAGTGCGATCCGGAATTCCATGCGCCCGTCGTCCTGTTCAGCCCCGAGATCGGCGAGGACGGAGAAGAGCCATTCGCCGGTCAACGGATTGTCGTAGAGCGGGAGGATCTTCCGGACGCCGGCAGCGTAGTTCTTGCCGGGAGCGAGGTTCGCGCTGACCAGCAGGACGTCCTTCGGCCGGAGCAATCCGGCGAGCCTCGGCAGCACTCCGGTCGGGGAGAAGTTCGGCATCATCCCGAAGAACGTGACCACTCGTTGCGCGCCCGGCCGCAGAACCGATTGCAGGGCCTGGCCCCAGTCGGCGGCGCGCGCGAGATCGAGCACCACCGGCTCGCAGTCCTTCGCCGCCAACCCGTCCGCCAAGGCGGCTTCGCGGGCGACGAACGTGAGACTCACGCTGACATCGGTGGGGATGTAACGAACGCGCCGCGCGGGATGGAGCGACCGCAATGCCCGGAGCAACCCCAGCTCCTTCTGGCCTCCGCCGCAGCCGAGGCTGATGACGTCGATGTCGCCCGGGCCGAGAGCCCGGGCCGCGGCCAGCGTCGCTTCGTCGTAGGCGACGAGACAGAACGGATCCTGACGGGCCGGTGAAAACGCCTCGTGCACCCGCAGCCAACGCAGCGCCTGCTTCGGCGTGTCGTAGTGGAACTTGTGGTTCATCCGCCGGCTCCGCAGCGACTCGCAGAACGCCTCATCGATGGCGCCGGGAAACTGGCTCGGATGGATCAACACGGCGACCGGCACCTGGTCGGCAACCGACTTGGCGGTCCGTTTCGCAGATGCCCGACGAGGGCGCTCCGTCATGCGCTGGCCGGCGCTCAGACGATCAGCTCCTTCACCTTGGCCAAGGCCTCGTCGAGCTTGGTGACGTCCTTGCCGCCGCCCCGGGCGTTGTCGGGCTTGCCGCCGCCCTTGCCGCCGACGATGGGGGCGATGGCCTGGATGATCTTTCCCGCCTGGGCCTGCTTGGTGAATTCCGGCGTCACGGAAGCCACGAGGGCGACGGACACGTCGGAGCCGCCGCCGAGAACGACCACGCCCTGGAACCGGCTCCTGAGAGCATCGACCACGGCCTGGAGGAAGTCGCCGTCGGTGTCGCCGAGGTTGTGGGCGATGAGCGGCACGCCGTTCACGGTGTGGACACGGCCGAGCAGCTCGCTCGCGGCGTTGGAAGCATTCCGCGCGACGGCCGTCCGCAAGGACCGCTCCAGATCCTTCTGTTGGGCGAGCATGGCATCGAGCTTCTTGTCCAAGTCGATCATGGGAGAACCGATCTTGGCGGCGATCTTGTGGAGGAACTCCAAGTCGTGCTTGGCCGAGGCGTAGGCGCTGAGGCCGGCGACGGCTTCGATGCGGCGCACGCCGGCGGACACGGCGGCTTCGCTGACGATGCGGAAGAGGCCGATCTCACCGGTGGCCCGGGTGTGGGTGCCGCCGCAGAGTTCCATGGAGTAACCGTCGAGGGCGTGCGACTTGCCGCCGATCTGCACGACGCGGACGACGTCGCCGTATTTGTCGCCGAAGAACTGCATCACGTCCTTGCGGTTCTTCACGTCGGCGTGCGGGACTTCGGTCCAACTGACGCCGGCGTTTTCGAGGATGCGTTCGTTGACGAGCTTCTCGATGTCGGCGACCTGCGCGGGGGTGAGCGGCGCGCTGTTAAAGTCAAAGGTGAGCTTCTCGGGCGTGACCGACGACCCTTTCTGCGAAGCCTCCTTGCTGGCCACTTCGTGCAACGCCCAGTGGAGCAGGTGCGTGACGGTGTGGTGGCGCTGGATGGCGGCGCGGCGGGCGGAATCGAGCTGGATGGTGACGTGCGAACCGATGGCCGGGGCGTCGCCGCCTTCGATGAAGTGCAGGACGGTGTTGCCGGACTTCTGGGTGTTGACGATGCGCCAGAGCTGGCCGGAGCCGGAGAGTTCGCCGGTGTCGCCGACCTGGCCGCCCATCTCGGCGTAGCAGACGGAGTTGTTGAGGACGACGACGGTCTTGTCCTTGAGCTGGACGACTTCCTGGACGTCGGCGCCGGTGTGGTTGTGCTCGTAGCCGAGGAAGTGGGTGGGTGTCTTGGTCTCGATCTGGGAAAGCTCGATGACCTGCTTCTTCTGGGCGGCGCGGGCGCGGGCACGCTGCTCTTCCATCAGCCTCTCGAAGCCTTCTTTGTCCACGATCAGGCCGCGTTCGCGGGCCATCAGTTCGGTGAGGTCGAGCGGGAAGCCGAAGGTGTCGTAAAGTTTGAACGCGAAGTCGCCGGACAAAGTTTGGGGACCACGCCCGCCCCGGGCGTTGTTTCCCGCGCCCTCGCGGGAAACTTCGGGGGCCACGACTGCACCAGGCGCTTCCGGGGTCCAGAGCCAGCGGTAGTTCTCCGTCAGGGGGACCACTCCGTTGTCCCAAGGATTGCGGCAGATGTAATGAAACTTCTCGTCCAGATCGGTGTCTCCGCGCATCAACCGGTCAAAAGATTCCTCCTCCCAGACATGAACGCCTTTGACGTTCGCCGCCTTGTTGATGCGATGCGCGGTTGTGGATTTGATTCCCTGGAGAATTTCACTGAGCGGAAAAAACACCGGATTGCCTTCCTTGTCCTCCTCCTTGATCTGCGGCTCGAACAGGAGGTGAACGTGATCGGGCATCACGCACCCGGCGAAGAGCTGATACTGGCGGTGCTCGTGGGCGTATAGAACGCTTTGCAGAACGATATCACGCTCGTCGGAGGAGAGTTGGCGCTTCTCGCGGGTGGAGAATGTGACCATGTATTTGCCCCACGGACGTTCGAAGTGAGGAAGTCGTCTCTTGGAGTATTTCGCTCCGTGATTCTCGGACGCCCCACGGTTTCCCGCGAGGGCGCGGGAAACTGCGCCCGGGGCGGGCGCGGTCCCCATCAATCGGTCTGCCTCTTCGTTAAACAACTCGATACCCCGATCCAACGTCTTGTTGAACGACTCTTCCTCCAGCTTGAGCGTGTCCTTCACCTGCTGCTGCTTGGCGCGGAGCTCGGGGAAGACGTCGCCCATGGTGCGGACGAGCACGTCCACCAGCTTGTAGAAGAACGGTTCCGCAAACCCGAGCGTGCGCCCGTAGCGGACGGCGCGGCGCAGGATGCGGCGGAGGACGTAGTTGCGGTCGTTGTTGCCGGGCTGGATGCCGTCGGCGATGGCGAAGCTGAGGGTGCGGATGTGGTCGGCGATGACGCGGAAGGCGATGTCGAGCTGGACCTGTCCCACTACGGCTTTGGCGACGTCGTCGCCGGGGAGCGTGCTGCCGTAGCGTTTGCCGCTCATCTTCTCCAGCTCGTCGAAGATGGGGCGGAAGATGTCCGTCTCGTAGTTGGAGATCTTGGCGTTCTGGAAGTCGGTCAGGCCCTTCGTCCCCTGGATGATGCTGGTGACGCGCTCGAAGCCCATGCCGGTGTCGACGTGCTGCGCGGGCAGCGGGCTGAAGGTGCCGTCGGGGTTGGCGTTGTATTGGATGAAGACGTTGTTCCAGATCTCGATGCAACGGGCGTCGGAGCCGTTGACGAGCGTCGCGCCGGATTTCTGGGTCTCCAGATCGGTCTGCACGGGACCGGGACGGAGATCGACATGGATCTCGGTGCAGGGACCGCACGGACCGGTCTCGCCCATCATCCAGAAATTGTCCTTCTTGTTGCCGTTGACGATGTGGATCTCGGGATCGAGACCGACGGAGCGGAACTTGGCGGCCCAGAGTTCCCAGGCTTCCTGGTCGCGGTCAGCAGGATCGTTCTTCGACTTGTCGGGCTGATAGATGGTGGCGTAGATGCGGTGCGGGGGGAATTTCCAGACTTCGATGACGAGCTCCCAGGCCCAGTCGATGGCCTCTTTCTTGAAGTAGTCGCCGAAGGACCAGTTCCCCAGCATCTCGAAGAAGGTGTGGTGGTAGGTGTCGAGGCCGACGTCGTCGAGGTCGTTGTGTTTGCCGCCGGCGCGGATGCACTTCTGGGTGTCCGCCGCGCGGGTGGCGACGGTGTCGCGTCCCGTGATGGCACCGGCCCATTTGTCCACGTCCGCCTTGCGTTCGCCGAGGAAGATGGGGACGAACTGGTTCATGCCGGCATTGGTGAACAGCAGGTTGGGGCTGTCCGGCATGAGGGACGACGAGGGGACGATGGTGTGCTGCTTGGAACGGAAGAAATCCAAGAAGCTCTGGCGGATCTGGGTGCTGGTCATCATGGCCTAAAAAATTCGGTTTTGGCCCGCAAAGAGGCGCAAAGGCCGCAAAATACGGACGGACAAACTAGGCGAACGAGTTCAGCGGGCGCTAGGGGGAAGTTGGCGACGAAACCGGCTCCACGACATAATCAAAACATACCCAGGAACTGACCCATGAAACCGTTTCGCTCATTTGGTATCGCCGCATTGATCGCCACCGCCCTCAGCGTAGGAACGCTCCGGGCCGAATCCACCGACAAGGACATTGTCGCCGTCGCCGCCGTGAAGGCAGCGGGCTTGGTCGAAACCCTCCAGGGCAAGGGACCATTCACCGTTTTCGCGCCCACCGACGAGGCCTTCGCCAAGCTTCCTTCTGGAACCGTGGAATCGTCTGGAAACTCTGGATCCGACTGACGTTCCGGTGAGCCTGATCAGGGCACGGCGATGACGCGGTAGAAACGGTTGCTGACGCCGGCAGTGTTCGGGTCCGTGCAGGTGGCGATGCTGCCCAAGTTCGCCACGATGTTCGTCAACGGCGTCCAGCTTCCCGGTGCCAGGCTGGCGCTGAATTCGACGCGATAGCCGACGCCCGGCGAGGCGGGCCATTCCAGGCGGCGCGAACCGGCGGACGCGATCTGCGTGACCGGACGGAATCCAGACGATGCATCCTTCGGATTCGAGCCGCCGATGAACTCGGCGAAGTTGCTCAGGCCGTCGCCGTCCTCGTCGTCGGTTCCGTTCTTGTCCAACGACCCGAAGTTCAGCCGTTCCCAATCGTCATCAAGCCCATCTCCATCGGTGTCTGTAACGACGAGGGCCACGCGGCGAACCACCGGAATCATCTGGTCGCCAGTCGCGCTCAGGACCTGGAAACCCGAACCGCCGGAGTAGATCACGCCCGATTCATCGCCCAGCCAGTAGGCCGCACCCGCGCCGGAGAAACGCAGTCCTGTGCCGGTCTCCGGACTCAGCAGCTCCAAGCTCTTCGTCACGCGGTCATAAACCCAGACACGGGAAAGCCATTCACGCTCGCCCGGCTCCAGCTCCTGCTGCGCGGACGAGAAAAGGATGCGGCGCCCGGACGGGCTGAGACGGGCGGAGGCAAAGAGCGGCAACGCAGGTTTCCCGGAGCCGAGAATCATTGGGTCAACCTGCCCGGTTTGGAGATCCAGGACAGCCGGCAAGTTGTTGGTCAGATACCCGACGAGCATGAAGCGCCCGTCCCGGCTGAACGATGCGTCGGCGACAGGAAGCGGGGCTCCGATGGCAGTGCCACGGATGGGAGCCGGTGAAACCCACGGGGCGGCGGTTAGCGTTACTGTGCCTGAAAGGTTATCCCGGATGACAAGGAAAGCCCGATTGGTCACGGCAACGAGAAACCGTCCGTCTTTGGAGACAAATGGGCGGGTAACGGATCCCCCAAAACCTTCAGGCCCTGGCGTGGTCACTCCTCGGAGCAGCATGTTCGACCTGGCGGCGAGATCGTGCAGGAGAACATTGCCCTCGTAGCCGTAACTCTGGTCCGTGGGATTCAGGAACGAAGCCACAAACCTCCCATCGTCCGAGATCGAAGGAAGGACGATCGTGGCCGCCAATCCCTGGTTTGTCGCGAGGACGAGCCGCGACTGGTTCGTGAGGAACGCGGCCACCAGCCGTTGTCCGCTCACGCCGGCAGGAAAGAGGGAACTGGCGGACGTTTCAAAGACCACCGTCTGGCCCGATCCGTCGATCACCGGGTTCTGACACGCGGCATTGGCCCAGTTGGTGCCGTTGGTCGAGAGCGACAGGCAGCGGACTAGGCGGGTTTCCAAGTCGAAGGTGAACAGGTTGAGCGGCGCCAGACCGTTCACCAGCACCGCGACGCCCGGGAGATTCGTCGAGTTGGAGGCGAAGACGGCCGTCTTGCCGTTGGGACTGAGGATCGCTTCGGCCACAGCACCGCGTCCTGGAGTCACACCGTCGGCTGCGGCGGACGCCCAGATGTTGGAACCGGTCCAGCGGTCGAGGATGTAGAGATCGGGCTGGCCGTTTGTGTCGGTGGCAGCGATGGGCGTGGACGTGACGAAGCCGACGTAGCGGCCGTTGGTGCTCATGAGCCGGGAGCTGAAGCGATAGAACCGGTTGTCAGGAACGACCTCGCTGCCAGGCGAAGCCCGCGACACCAGCACCGGCGTCATGTTCGTCGGCGAGATGCGGAAGACATCCATCTCCTCGTTCCGATCTCCGAGGGCCGTCAGGTCTTCCGTCGTCGCGAAGGCGATGACGTTGCCATCGGCCGACATGGAGAAATCCATGGCGAACTCCAGCGGCACGGGCGGCGCGGCTCCATTGTGGATCACCTGCAAAACACCCGTTTCGAGATTGAAGACGACGTGCTGGAATCCCGCATTGGTCAGATCGCGGGCGACCATGACCGTGCCGTTGCTGTTGATGCAGACCGGCAGCAACCCGGGCAGCGGCGTATTCGTCTCCCAACGGATGTCGCGGAAGCCGCCGATGTAGAAGATGCGGTTCCCGTCCTGGGAGATGAGGAGCTTCGTCTGCTTTGCCAGATCACCACCCGAAGCCGAAACGTCACCAAGGTAAAGGTTCGATGCCACGCCTGAGCTCGATCCCAACGGATCGTAGCTGGCCCAGAAGAGCGGATTATTGGCTGAGCCCGCATTGGTCGCGGCGAGCCGGGCAGCCGTGTAACGACCATCGGGCGTGGATACCGCGTCAACGACCCCTCCAGCGCTTGAGGGAATCAATTCCACCTTCAACCAGCCGGCTAACTCATTGGTTCGTGCCCCAATCAGAACCCGAGAGATGTTCACCGAAACCAAGTTGTTGCTACCGTTAGCTGCCAAGGTAACTCCGTTAGAGATCGCGCTGGTGAAGCCGGTTCGCGGATCGAGGAGATAGACCGTGTCCGCTGTATCTGAAATGCTCCGGGCATCGCCCGCTATTGGCCGCCGAAACAGGAATCTCCCATCGGCTGAAAAGAACGCCTCCCGTCTTCGGGATTCGGCAGCCAACGGAGGATACGAAACGAGGAACCAATCTGCGGGAACGCCTGCACCAAGTCTTCGCAAGAACAGATCTTGGGCCTTTCTATTGCTGCCGGGGGCGAGGTCCGTGGCGAATGTGGCGATCCCAACGACGGCACCATTCGGAGACATAAAAAAACGCTCACATTCGCCGTTCATGGCGGCGGTTCCATTGGAGGCCACGGTCAGCAACGAGATCGCTGATGAACTGGCATCGCTGAAATACAACTGCCGAAGTCGGGTCCTGTGTTCATTTGTCGAGAGATTGGAAGCTGTGCTGAGAAAAAGGATGCCTGAACCATCTGGCAGCACCGTGGGTGTCCCCGAAAGACCATTGCCGGAAATGGAATTGGTTTTTGCCCGATTGCCAAACGGCTGTTGCGCCCCTTCGGCTGAAATGGCCAACACAAAGCCAAGTAGGCAGCAAACCGTTCCCAAGAATCTCCTTTGCATATTATCAGCAGATTCGATTCAGGAAGGTCAGGCAAGCTAGTCCTCAACTGTGCTGTCAAACGCCCATCTCCCTAGCCTCATGAAGCCTTGCCTCCCGCATCCGCTCCAAGAGATACACGAAGAATGGAGTATGGATTTCTACGACGCACTGCACCACGCGACGACGGAGGTTTCGCGCGACTCGATCTGGTGGTCCTTATCGCCCTCGCATTCTTAGGCAGCGGGATTCTGCTGCCAGCCCTGCGCCGGCAGAAAGACTACTCATCCACCATGGTCGGCGGCTCCAACCTCAAGCGGCTTACGGCGGCTTGGCATCTTTACGCGAACGACAACGGCGAAAAGCTTGTGCCCAACGGCGATGGAGGGAACTCCGGAAAGGTCAACACTAAGCCGACCTGGGCTGGCGGGTGGCTCAACTTCGACAGCCAGAATCCGGACAACACGAACACGTCCTACCTGACCAATCCTTATGGGCTGCGCGGAGGCTTTTCGCCCGGCTCGACCAATCGGAGCGCTGGCAGAGAGCCCTTGCACTACGGAGGACTCCTTGGTGCCTACGAGTCCGACCCGCTGGTGTTCCGCAGCCCGAATGATCCATCTGCGGTAACCATCCTCACGGGACGAGCACTTCCCCGCGTTCGCAGCGTTTCGATGAACTTGATGATGGGATCGACGGCGTCGCTCAACGGCTGGGCAAGCCAGAACACTGCTCTCGGCTACCGCGTCTTTCCGAACCTATCGAGCTTCGGAGCCGTGTCGCCGTCGTCCAAGTTCGTCTTCATTGAGGAGCATCCTGACAGCATCAATGACGGCATGTTCATCGTTGACATGACCACCGACGAATCGGGGGTTCCAACGCGCTTTGTGGATGTTCCAGCAAACTACGCGAGCGGTGGTTTCTGGATCAGCTTCGCCGACGGCCGTGTGGATCTCTGGAAGTTCAAAGGACCGCTCTTCCAGAAGGCATACGCGGGTCCGGTCCCCATCCAGCCTGGATCAACCTGGCCTGAGTTGACCCGGCCCGGAGCTCTCCAGTTAAAGCGCCTTTTCGAGGCGACCACTTCGAGATAGGCGCTGGAGGGAGAAGCAAGACCTTGTGGGAATCGGCCTTTGACCAAGAAAATCCTGCCGACAAACCTCGGCCATGTTCTTCGACACGCACGCGCACCTCGACTTCCCGGACTTCCAGTCCGACCTGC
>JAYTUE010000198.1:0-18038 GCA_043744715.1 Verrucomicrobiota bacterium
GCAATGGCATTACCAGTGGGAGGACGCGACCGCGACGCCGCATCTCGGCCCGATGGCGCAGGATTTCAAAGCCGCCTTCTACCCCGGCCGCGATGACAAGAGCATCACCACGCAGGAAGCCGACGGCGTGGCGCTGGCGGCGATCCAGGGGTTGAATGAGAAGCTGGAACAAACCTTGCAGAAGAAGGGCGCGGAGATTGAGCAGTTGAAAAAGCGGCTCGACGCGCTGGAGAAAATGATGCGGCGGACCACCACCCAAGGAGACCGATGAAGCTCACGGTCGCAGCCTCCATCCTTTTGAGCGCGGTCGCATTGGCCACCGCGCAATCGTATTCCATCGGCTGGTTCACCCTCGACGGCGGGGGCGGGACCAGCACGGGCGGCGTTTATTCCGTGAGCGGCACGCTCGGCCAGCCGGAGGCCAGCGCGCAGCCCATGACGAACGGCGCTTTCTCGATCACCGGCGGCTTCTGGTCGCTCTTCGCCGTGCAGATGCCGGACGCGCCGTTGCTCTCCATCGAACGGCAAGGCGCAAACCTGCGCGTCTTCTGGCCGCGGCCCGCCACCGGTTTCGTGCTCGACCAAAGCCTCACCGTCACGGGTGCGTGGTCCGTGGTTTCCTTCCCCTACACCACGAATGCGGGCGACATCAGCATCAGCGTGCCTGCGCCCACGGAGCCTCGCTTCTATCGCCTGCGCCGCTGACGCCACAGGCTCAGACCGGCTCACGGCGACAGCCCCGCGCTCGGCGGCACTGGCGGGGCGGAAAAGTCAGACAACTCTTTTCTGACTATTGACCTGTCCCTTTGTATTCGAAAGCGGCCGGCACACGCGCCTATACCGAGGCTATCATCGCCAACCTCGGCGCGGCCCCGGCCGGTTGGAAGGTGCGCGATCACAAGCCACTGATTGTTCCGCCCGCCATCAAGGGCACCGGCAGCATCGCTCCGCAGCAGCGCCAGGTAATCGGCATGGACGTGTTCGTCGAAGCGGACTTGTCCGCGAGCGAGTTGGGTGGGTTGCTGACGAAGCTTGGCGACGGCTCTGGGTTCAAGCTCAAGATGCTCTCGAACCGCGGCACGCAGGTCTTCCCCGCGCGCGGGGCCGAGACGGACTGCGTGAATCACTGGCGCTGCCGGTTCCTCTACGGCCAGCCCAACAGCGACGTGCCGCTCGACCGGGTGAACCAGTTGCTCGGATCGATCCAGGCCGCGGGCCTGCGCTGGATGCACATCGAGAAACTCCAGGAGTTCGACGGCAAGCCCGCCTACACGAAGGCGCAGGGCGAAGATTAGTCGCGGAAACAGTTCGGTTGCCCTTGCATCTGCATCTGCGATGCATCAGCCGGTGCTCGTCATACCGCACTTGATCTGTTGGCCAGGTGTCAAACGCCCATGAGCTGAATCGGCGGTGTCGTCTTCCATTTGCCTTTGGTCAAGTCCGGGAAGTCCACGGGGCGGCTGCGGTCGGCGACGGATTTTTCGCTGAGCACGGCGATGGAACTCCAGGTGGCGGCGTCATAGACGTCGAAGGCGGGGGCGATGCTGCTGCGGAGTGCTTCGACGAGGCGGTAGTCTTCGAGGAAATCACCGTGACGCACGTCATGATCGGGACCGTAATGCCAGACCGCGCCTTCAAGGATGCGACCGAAGTCTTTCGCGATGCCGGGCAGCCAGGCGGGATGCGGGTTGCCGGGAATCTCCAGGCTCACCGCCATCTGCGGCCAGCCACTGACCAGACCCTTGGTGCCCTGCACCAGATTGATGCGGCTGTAAGGGCGCGGCGAATCGGGGTCGTGTGTGATCGAGATGCTGAGGCCATTCATGGTGCGGATGAGGCAAGTGTTCACATCGCCGTTGAGATACTTGCGCTTCCGCTTGGGATGGTCGGCGGGCAGATGCGCCTCGGCATAAAGATCGAGTCCGCGCGCTTTGGAACTCAAAAAAGGGTTGGTTTTAACAAACGACAAGCAAGGTTCGGGCAGTCGCCGCGATTCATGGGGTGATACATGGCACCAGAAAATTGAACACGCAACTGGCGGGGCATGGAGTGGGTTCACCAAAGCCAACCGCCATTGTCGATTGCTAGAACCGACCCCTTCCTGGCGCGCCACCAAGACGAAGCAATTGAATCAAGTCCGCCATGTCCTGTTGACTCACCCCGGCTTCGAGTCCCTCGGGCATGAGCGAGACGTTCGCGCCCCGGAGTTCAGCGATGTCCGTGCGTAACACGACGCGCGTCGTGGCGTCGGCGAGCTTGAAGGTGATGCTGTTCCCCGTCTCGGCGGCGATGAGCCCGTAAAGCTCCGTGTCGTCCGCGAGGCGGCAATGGTAGGCGTGAAACCCGGGCTGCACGTCGGCGCTGGGATCGAGGATGTTCGCAAGCAGCTTCTCCGGCGGATGCCCGGCCACGGAGCGCAAGTCCGGCCCGACTTCGTTCCCGACCTCGCCGCGCTTGTGACAGGTGACGCACAGCCTGGTGAAGACGGCTTCGCCGCGTTTCGCTTCGCCGGTGAGCGTGAGCGCAGGTTGGAACTGCTCGATGATTTTCGCGCGGCTCGAAGCCGCCGCAGAGTTGAACACCTTGCCCGCCAGATCGCGGACGCGCGCGGAGGAGTGTTTGAGCAACTGGCTTCGCCGCGAGGCGTCGAACGTGGGCGTTCCATCTTTCTGCGCGTGTTGCAACAGCGCATACGTCCATGGCTCACGGGAAAACATCGCGTCGAGCGCGGCGGCACGCGTCTCTGGCGAGAACGATGGCCAACCGGCGAGCAGCGTTCCGGCAACCGAGGCGTCCGCCGTCATGGCCATGGCACTGATGGAAGCGCGCTGAAGTTCGCCGGGCTGGCGCGGCGCGAGCCAACCGGAGAGCAAAGCCAGCGTGTCCGCGCGGTGCGACGGGGACTTCGCGAGAAGCTGGGCGGCGGTGGCGCGCGCGGTGAGGGGTTGGGATTCCTCCGCTGCCATCTTCTTCGCGGCGTTGAAAAGTGATTCCGCAGCGGTGAGTTGCCTGGCGAGCGCATCGTCGCCCGTCGCGAGTGTGGCGAACGCTGTCTTGCGCCGCGCGAGCGTGTCGAGGAACTGGCTGAAGGCCGTCATCTGCGCGGCGGTGAACGCAGCTTCCTTCGCTGTGAGCGTCGGCGCCAGCAAGGCGGCCAGTGCATCGCGCTGATTCAAGCCCAGCGTGAGATTGACCAGCGGCTCGGAAAGCATCGCCAGCGCCAGGCCTCCGGCGCGCACGGCGGCATCGACCAGAGCACGGGTGTGCGGAACGGCGGAACTCATTACGGCTGCAACGACGAAGCTGTCAGCGTGATTCGCCACGGCGAGACGGCCCAGCGCTTCGCCCGCGCGCGGATCGTTCCACTCACCGAGCGTGAAGGCGAGTTGCAGCCGAACTTTCGCGGCGGGGTCTTCAACGAGCTTTGCGGCGGTGGCAATGACTTCGGGCGCCGACTGCTTCTCCGCCAGACGCAGCGCGTTCTCGCGAAGGCCGGGATGCGGGTCGCCGAGCGCACGCGTGACGCTGGCAGCGGAGAGCGCTCCCAGACCATCGAGCACGCAAAGTGCATGGAGACGAGCGAGCGGGTTCCTGCTTTCTGCGGCGAGCTTTGAGAGAGGAGCGGTGGTGGACTTGTCCGCGCGCCAGAGGAGCATCATGTGCGCTTTGTCGCGCTGCCATTCATTGGGCGAATCCAGCGCGGCGACGAGTTCGATCGCGTTGAGCTTGTCGAGGCGCGTCAGCTTGCGCGGTGGCGTGCCGGTCGGGAACACGCGGTAGATACGGCCCTTGTCTTCGCCGAGCCGGTAGTGCGGGAGCAATTCGGCGCGGCCGTTCTCGGGCAGCCACTCCGGGTGCTCGATCATGTAGCGATACATGTCCACGACCCAGAGAGCGCCGTCGGGACCGGTGCGCGTCATGACCGGACGGCACCAGCGATCTTCACTGGCGAAGAAGTCCGAACGTTCCTCACCGCTGGCGCGCCGCGAGGCGAAGGTCACGCCGTCCTGCGTGATGACGTTTCGCTGCACGAGATTGTGAAACGGCTCGCAGGTGAAGGCGTGCATTTCGTTGCCCGCACCCGGCGAGCTTTTGCCGAACAGCAGTTCATCGCGGTAAATCATCCCGGCACACGCCGAGGTGAAGTGACCGGCCTCGTTGAAGGAGTGAAAGCGTTTCTCCGGCGGACTCACCGGCCACACCTTGGGACTCAGCGGCACGACGACCTGGTGTGTCGGATCGGGCGCGGCGACGTGCGGGTTGCGGCGCAAGTAATGGTCGGCAAGGACGTAATGCCAGAGCGGACGAATGTTTTGCGTGCCGAACCAGTGGCCCCAGTCGTCGCGATTGCGTCCGAACTGCGATGGCCCGCTTTCCGGCTCCAGTTCGCCGGTGTCCGGCTTGAAGCGGAAGTCAAGCGCACCGACCGCAACCTCCGTGCCGGCGCGAGTTGAACGGATCTTGTTGCCCGAGCCGTGTCCGCGATGATGCCCCCCCGCCGCGCAGTAAACCCAGCCGTCGAGTCCCCAGCGCAGGCCGTTGGCGCGGAGTTGCTGGTTTCCTTCGAGCAAGCCGCTGATGAGCACCTCGCGTGAATCTGCTTTGCCGTCCCCATCCGTGTCGCGCAGGAAAACAATCTCGGGCGCGGCGGTGACGATCACGCCGTCGCGCCAGGTCAGCAGGCCGGTTGGAAAACTGAGTCCGTCCGCGAACAACGTCTGCTTGTCATAGCGCCCGTCGCCGTCCGTGTCTTCGAGCACGCGCACCCGTCCGCCGGGTTTGCCCTTGCCATCCATGCCCATCGGATAGTCGGCCATCTCGACGACCCACAAGCGCCCGTCCGGCGACCAGTCAATCGCCACCGGGTCCATCGTGAGGGGTTCGTTCGCCACCAGCTCGACGCTGAAGCCCGGCGGGAGGTGAATCTTGCGCATGGATTCGAGAGGCGAGAGCGGTGGTGAATCCGGCGCGAAGGTGGCGACGACGGTCTTCGGCGGCGTGAGTGCGGACGCCTGGTAGTGCGCGGCAATTTCGGCAGCAGCGAGCGCGCGCGGATACAGCGCCACCTCGTCCAGCTTGCCCTCAAAGTTGAACAGGCCGTCGTTGCGTCCACCGACGAAGATGCTGTTGTCGCCTGCGGGCGCGGTGTGAATGAAGGTTCCAGAAATCTCCGGCTCTGTCCGGCCATCGAGATGCACGCGCACCTTGTTCCCTTCGCGCACGAGCACGACGTGATGCCACGCACGGAGGGCCAACTTCGTGCGCCCGGCCAGGATTTCATCGCGCTCGTTGCCGTTGAAGAGAATCAGCTTGCCCGTGAGGTCGGCGCGGAAGGTGCCGCCGATGCCGAGATGCTCGCCACGTGCGGTCTTGTCGCCATCAGGGCCGCGAGAGAACACATACCCAGTGACCGCTCGAACATCAGCAGGCAGACCGTTCCAGAGCCACAGCTCGACGGTGTAATTCTCCCCCAGCGGCACGTTCGCGCGGACGCGGCCACCGGCGAAGTGCGCGGCGCGATTGATGCGTTGGCCGGAGAAAGCATTCGTCGCAGGCGGCTCCGGCGGCTGGTGGCCGATGCGTCCATCAGCTCCAGGCAAGTAAAGCGCGACGCCATCCTCGACGGTCGCGGCATGTTGACCGGTCGTATCACGCGCGGTGGGGATGACCATTTCCTCGAAGCGCCAGTAAGCCTCGGGCTTCGCGGCAAGAATGGAGCGCGCGTAGGGGCCGTGCTCATCAGCAGGCGCGCGGCGCGGACGCGCGGCGACTTCTTCGAGCAGCGCCAGCGCAGTCTCGACGAGGCGCGGCTCGGCGTTGGTCTCGAGTCCGGCGGTGCGCGCGGGCCACGTCGTGTAGCCGCCGAGCTTGTGCTGTTCCGGCGGCGGGATGTAGCCCTCGGCGCCATTCGCCAGTTCGATGTTGAAGGTGGCGGCGAACGGACTGCGCTGTTTCAACTTCAAACCGGTGAGGGCGAACACTTCATTCGGCAGCGCGGCAATGCCAAGTTCTCCGATGCTCAACGCCTGAACTTTCAACTCCGTGCGCGGTCGCTCGTGCAGGTGAATCGCTTCCAGTGCGTAGATCTCCGCCTGCGATTGCGGGAGCTTCTCGCTGAGCTTCACGGCCATCTCGCGCGCCCAGGCGAGGCGCTGCTCGTCTGGCACGCGATAACTAAGTTCGAGCTTCCGCTCGGCCATCTTGAGCGGCGCCGACTCCTGCCACTTGATCCCACGCACCATCTCTGCGATGCGGTGGGCTACTTCCTTGGCATAGGCGTCGTAGCCGATTTGCCTGCGGGGCGCGCCGTAGTCCATCCACATCAGATCGCCGCTCGTGCCCTGCGACATGATGCCAACGAAAGAGTCGTCCGCGCCGAGCATGGTCGCGACGTGACGCGCGAAACGGCCGAAGTAATCCGACGAGAGCAATGGGGACTCGTAATAGTGCATCGAGTAATTCGCGAGGAGGGCGAGCGGCTTGCCATCAGCGCGCTGGACGGCGAGCACGGAGAGCTGCGGATCGACCGGGCCGCTCGGCCCGATGGCGTCCGGGCTTTCGTGGCCAGGATGCATGTGGGCGCGCACGTTGCGCTGGCCGAACGGGTCGGTGAGCATTTTGTCCGGACGACGAATCCAGCGACGGTTGAAGGTGTGTTCCCAGTTATCCACCTGCGCCCAGCCGACGCGCGCCGGCGCCAATCGCTCGACTGCGCCGACGATGGCTGCGGTGATCCGCCCCGGCAGGAACGCCGCGTAAGCCGGGTCCACGCGGCTGCCCAGACAGCCCATCGCCGACGGCGCGGAGTGCGTGTGCGTCGCGGAGACGAGCATTCTTTCGGTGGGAATTCCCGTGACCTTGCTGGCCTCGGCTTTCGCGCGGTCGATGAGGTCACGCGGCATCATGCAGGTGTCCACGACGCACAACACCAGCCGCGTCGTGCCGTCATCGAGTGCCAGTGCCTTGGCGAAGAGCGGATCAACGACCTTGTCCGCGGAACGCTCGGTGAACATGGCGTTCACCCGGACGGGGAAGTTGGTGGGCGAAATGTCCACCGCGTGTGCGCCGGCTTGAAACGGTGGCGAGGCGGCATGAGCGAACCACGGAAGACAAAACAGACACTGAAGGAGGAGTTGGAGGAGTTTCATGCAAATAGATTCACGATTCCTGTCCCAGAGGATTCCGAGCGGAATCGGATGTGAACTTTCGGATCGCAACTCTGTCGCGTCCTGCGCGGCTCTGGTGACTGCATAGCACCTTCTCACAGGCCGCCCCGTGGATTCAATGATGGCGAAATCAAAGAGTCCAGAAGGGGACATTTCTAAAGAGTTTTGACACCCAGCAGTGCTAACGGGTCAGAGCTTCGTGATCTTCTCCAGCAGTCCGGTTGTGGACTTGCCGGCGACAAAAGGGATGAAGACGAACTCGCCACCGGTGGCTTCCACCACGCGCCGTTCATCCTGGTTCAACGTCTCCAGCGTGTAGTCGCCGCCCTTCACGTAGATGTCGGGCTGGGCGAGCGATAGGAACCGGATCGCCCGACTCTCGGGAAAGATCGAGACGGCCGTCACCGCTTCGAGAGCCGCGAGGATGCTGGCGCGGTCGGTTTCGTTGTTCACCGGACGCGACGGGCCCTTCAGTTCGCGGACGCCGGCGTCGCCGTTGCACCCGATGAGGAGGGCATCGCCGTTCTTGCGGGCGGCTTCGAGGTAGGTGACGTGCCCGAGGTGCAGGATGTCGAAGCAGCCATTGGTCACGACGAGTTTGCGGCCCGTCTTGCGGAAGGCCTCGCGCCATGCGGGCAATTGGTCGAGCGGAACGATCTTCGACTTGAAATCCATGCCGGTAAACTCTTCGGAATTGGATGGAGGTTCAAGATTGGCCTGCTCGGCAAATAGCCCGCGGGTTTTCCCGCCGCCAGCGGGTTCGGGATGATCGGATGACGAGCCGGTCGTGTCGGTAGTGGCCAAGTAATCCCCCCCGCCGGTAACTTCGGCCCGTCGAAAGCTCCATGAGCACACAACCCATTCCCCACATCATCGTGATCGGCGGCGGCTTCGGAGGCCTCGCCTTTTGCCGCGCATTCCCCCGGGGCATCGCCCGCATCACGCTTCTTGACCGCACGAACCACCACCTTTTCCAGCCGCTGCTCTACCAGGTGGCCACGGCGGGTTTGTCCGTGCCGGACATCGCCCAACCCATCCGCTCCATCGTGGCGGATCGTTCCGACATCACGGTGCTGATGGACGAGGTCGTCCGGATCGACGCGGCGGGCAAGAAGGTGGTCGGCAAATCCCTGGAACTCTCCTTTGACTATCTCGTCATCGCCGCCGGTGCGCGCACGACCTACTTCGGCCATCCCGAGTGGGCTGAACACGCCTTCGGCCTGAAGACGGTCGACGATGCCGTCCACATCCGGCGGTGCATCCTTTCCGCCATCGAGCGGGCCGAGATGACGGAGGATGCGGCCGAACGCGCTCGGCTCATGACCGTCGTCGTGGTCGGCGGCGGGCCCACGGGCGTCGAGCTGGCCGGCGCCTTCGCCGAGCTGTTCCGCCACACGCTCAAGGATGATTTCCGCAACGTGGACCCGACGAAGGGCCGCATCGTCCTCATCGAAAGCGGCCCGCGCCTGTTGAACATGTTCACGCCCGAGCTGGCCGACGAAGCCGCGCGCCAGCTCCAGGAACTGGGCGTGGAGGTGAAGTTCAACAGCACCGTGAAGGACATCCGCCATGGAACCGTGGTCCTGCCGACGGAGACCCTTCTCGCCGAGACCGTCGTCTGGGGAGCCGGGGTGGAGGGCAGTCCCGTCAGCGCCACGCTCGGCGTTCCGTTGGCCCGCGGCGGCCGGATCAAGGTCGAGCCGGACCTCAGCCTGCCGGGCCATCCGGAGATCTTCGCCATCGGCGACATCGTCTCCATGGTCGACGTGGAGGGGAACCCCGTTCCTGGCGTGGCTCCGGCGGCGATGCAGATGGGATCGCACGTGGCGGCCCTGGTGCAGCGGAACATCAACCAGGGCGGGCGCGCGGGCGGAGTGCGTGATCCGTTCGTCTACTGGGACAAGGGGACGATGGCGACGATCGGCCGGTCGCGCGCGGTGGCGATGGCCATGGGGTTGCAGTTGTCCGGCTGGCCGGCGTGGATGGCGTGGCTGGTGATCCACCTGATGTTCCTCTCCGGACTTAGGAACAAGGTCAGTGTGGTGTTGAGCTGGATGTATTCGTGGTTCACCTACAACCGCAGCTCACGGGTCATCTATGGTGTGGAAACGCCCTTGCCTCCGGCCGCGAAATGAACTGACCAGAGGAGGAGGACGGTGTCTTCGAGCTACTTGCCCTGCGCCGGCTTCAGCTTCGGATCGTCCAGGTCCAGCCGGTAGAGGATCTGGTTGTAGTCGTAGCGCGGAGTGGGGGACGGGTTGTTGGAAAACTCCTTCGTGTAGGTGCCCTCGAAGAGAAGCACGGGCGAGTTCGTCGGCGTGAACTCCGGGTGCAGCCGGGGATTGTAGAAGGTGTAGTTCCCATGCGTCAGGACCTTCACCGCCTTTCCCCACGGGCCGGTTGGTCCGGACGCCTCCGCATACCAGAGTTCCCCAAATGCGGAAGGCCGGCCCTGGGCCTGCATGAAGACGGTGACCCAGCGGGCGCGGAAGGCGTTCCAGGCGATGCTTCCGGTGTGGGGTTTGACGGCTCCACCGTCGGCGGCCGAAGCGAGCGCCGGTTGCGGCGTGAGGCTTTCCCACCGGGCCGGATCGCTCCAGGCCTCGAAGCGCGCGGGGAAACGGAGCGTGGGGAGCGGGTTGCCGAAGAGAATCCATTCCCTGCCGTCCGCATCCTTCCAGTTGACCGGGTGGCCGTCGGGGAACGGCGGCGGACGGGGCGTGGCGTCGCTTTTCGACCAGAGGACACGCTGCCGCTCGAAGGTCATGGTCGTCTCGTTCCAGACGCAGAGGCCGGCTTCGTAGGACTCCAGCGGCGGCCGGATTTTCTGGTAGGTGGCGACGAGCCGGAACGCGCCCGAGGCATCGGGCAGGCTGGCGAAACCGCCCAGCCACGTCGGGCCGCTTCCGGGCATGCGGGCAACGGCACGCGGTCCCCCGTCGCCGTCGCGGTAGTGCTCCAGCTTCAATCGCACCGGAGGCTCGAACGAAGCGAGCGGCTGCACGGCCGTGGTGGCGGCCGTCATGTCGAAGAGGCCGAGCGGATAGCGTGGAAGCGTGGTGTCGCCCCATGCCCAGAAGAGTTTTCCGCGATGCACGGCGTTCTGCACGCTGTCGCAGCCGAAGACCCCGGTTTCCTTCCAATCCAGCTCGCGGCCCGTGCGCTGGCTTTCGGCGAACAGTCCCGCTCCCGTGAGACGGCCGAGGCGCTTCGCGATCATCGTTCGCGTGACCTCGATCCGCAGCGTCTTGCCGGACTCGGGTTTCAGGCGGACGCCGCGATAGCCGAAGCCGTCCTTGGGCATTTCGTAACCGTCGCTGGCGACGTGGAAGAACGTCTCGCGCCCGAGCAGCTCCGGCAGATCCACGGCCACGACGCCGGCATTGTCCGTCACAAAGCCCACGTTGTGGGTCGTCCTCAGCTCCACCAGCGGCACCGGCCAGCCGGATCCTTTCTCCACCACTTCGATCCGGCAGGGCTGCGCCAGACTGCGCGTCACAGCCAGCGTGATGAAGACGAGCAGCGCGATGGAGTGTCGGGTGATGAGGGCCTTGCGCGTCATGGGTGTTGGAGGCTGGAGAAGAAGGCGGCGCGAAACAATCGCGGGGTGTCATCGCGCAATTCCAGTTCGCCGGACGCCCTGCGGCGTTCATGGGACGAAAGAGGGGAGAGGCCATTCGCCACTCGAAATTTCCAAAGACGATGCAATCTTTTGCAGGTATCACGTCACACCGAGGTTGAAGACCAACGAACAACTCCAGATCCGTGTCCATGGCGCGGCCAGCCGGCCGGCCATCGTCTATCTGCCGGGCATGCACGGCGACTGGACGCTCATCCCCAGCTTCCGGGCCCACGCGCCGGAGACGATGGCCGAGCTGCCCGAGTTCCTCGCGCGACGGACGGAGGAGGACCGTCAGGCGGCGGTGCATCGCCTTGGCCTGATGCTGGCCAACGATCTCCGGCCTTTGGCGGCTGCGACCACGATCCCGGTCTTCGCCATTTCAGGCGCGGTCGATCCCGTCGTGCCGTGGCTGCCTGTATTCCGTTCGCTCAGGAAACACTGTCCCCGGTTCCGTGAATCGAAGGTCGTCTGGGCCGCGGATCACAACGTCCTGAACTCGGTTCAACGTGCCGCCGACTGCGTCTTCAGCTGGATCTGGAGAGAGAGGGCCCTGTGCTTGGCTTCATGAGCGACTTGCCACAGCCCCTGCAGCAGGTGGACCGGGTGTTCGTGCAGTCGCGCGGACGCACGCTGGTCTACTTTGGCGGCTGCGATTACTTCCGCATGGCGAGCCATCCGGCCGTGGTGCGGGCGGCCCATGAGGGGATTGACCGGTTCGGGTTGAACGTCGCCGCTTCCCGTCGCACCTCCGGCAACCATGCCGTCTACAACAAGCTGGAAGCGTCGTTGAAACGATTCTTCGGCGCGCCTTCGGCGATCCTCACTTCGAACGGCTACTCCACCGCGTTCGTCGTCGCCCAGGCCTTGGCCGGCGAGGTCACCCATCTCCTGCTCGATGAACACGCCCACGGCTGCCTCGTGGATGCGGGCGATGTTCTACGATGCCACGTGGTCCAGTTCGCGCATCGAAGCGTCGCAGACCTGCGGCGGAAACTGCGCACCGTCGGCTCGAAGGCCCGGGTCGTGGTCGCCACCGACGGAATGTTTTCCGCGACCGGCTCGCTCGCTCCTCTCCCGGAATATCTGAAGATTCTTCCCGCGTCCGGCCTCCTGTGGATCGACGACGCCCATGGCGCCGGTGCGCTTGGAAAAACGGGGAAGGGAACATGGGAAGCTCTGACTGGGAGCGGTCCGTTCCAGGCCGACGACCGGATTCTGCTGACGTTGACCTTGAGCAAAGCCTTCGGCTGTTACGGCGGAGCCGTCCTGGGACAGCAAGCCTTGTCCGACGCGATTCGCCGTCGCAGCCGGCTCTTCACCGGCAACACGCCGTTGCCGCCGCCGTTCGCCGCCGCATCGCTCAAGGCAGTGGAAGTGCTGAGGAAGACGCCGAGGCTCAGGCGAAAACTGGAGGTCAACGTCGAGCTGCTCCGGGGTTCGCTGCGCGATCTCGGGTGGAAGGTTGAGATGTCGACCAGTCCCGTCCTCGCGCTCGCTCCCTCCGACCCGTCGATGGCGGATGCGATCAGGAGACGGATGCTGCGGGCGGGGATTCTGCCTCCGTTCATGCGCTATCCGGGCGGCAAGGACAGCGGGTTCTTCCGCATCGCCGTCTCATGCGAACACACGCGGGAACAGGTCGGGGCTTTGATCGCCGCCGTGGGCCCATGTCCACCCACCGCCTGATCAACGGGCCGCTTGGAGGCGTTTCAGGAAATTGTCGGCGGATTCCACTCCCGTAAGCCGCAGGCGTGTCCGTTCTTCGCCGTTGGCTCCGATGAAGATCACCGTGGGGTATCCGAAGACGCCGAGCCCTTCCGTCGCGGCGATGACTTCCGGGGCGGACGTGTTGCTCGCGTTGAGGCGGAGCGTGACCCAGCCGGCGTTGGTCACGGCGTAGACCACTTTCATGCGCGACAGGACACGGCGTTCGAGAACATGGCAGGGACCGCACCACGACGCCCACACGTCGATGAGCACCGGTTTGCCCGCGGCCTTGGCCGCAGCGACGGTTTCAGCGGAGTAGGGCTGCCATGGCATCTTGGCTTCCGGCGGCTGCGGCCAGATGAATGCGAGGGCCAAGGCGACGAACCCGAATGAAACCAGGCCGCGCACGAGTTTCGGGCGGACCGAGGGCAGGGGAGCGGCATCGAAAAATCCGAGATACAATCCGCCGACGAGGAGGATCATGGCGACCGTTGTCGGCTCCGCATCGTCGAGAAAAGTGCGCTGGCAGATTCCGACCACGACGGCTGCTCCGAGGAACAGAACCGCCTTCAGGAAGAAGGGGCGCCACGTCGGCCTTGATGGGGAATCGGATGCCATCCGGTGTTTAGAACCGCGTGAGCTTCTCCAATTCCTTCACGCGGGTCTCGATGTCACGGCGGGTGGTTTTGGTGGTCTTGTTCAGGCCGAACCCTTCGCAGCAGAACGCGGCGGTGACGCTGCCGTAGACCATGGCCTTGCGGATGTTTTTTCGGATGTCGCCCTTCGCCGTGGAGAGGTAGCCCATCATGCCGCCGACGAAGCTGTCGCCGGCACCTGTCGGATCGACGACCTTGTGCAGCGGGTAAGCCGGGCAGATGAAGAAACCGTCGGGCCCGGAGAGGATGGAGCCGTGGGAACCCTTTTTGATGATGACGTATTTCGGTCCCAACTTATGCAGTTTCTTGAGCGCGGCGAAGACGTTGTCCTCCTTCGTGAGCTGGTGCGCTTCGCTGTCGTTCAGGACAAAGCCGTCGACGCGTTTGATTAGGTTCACGAGGTCTTCCAGCGCGATGTTCAGCCAGAGGTCCATCGTGTCGGCGACGACGAACTTGGGTTTGTTCATCTGGTCGAGGACGTGGTGCTGGAGCGCCGGGGCGATGTTGGCCAGAAGGACGAAGGCCGACTTCTTGTGCTTCTCGGGAAGATGCGGGGTGAACTTCTCGAACACGCCCAGCTCGGTGGTGAGCGTGCGGCGGTTGTTCATGTTGACCTCGTATTCGCCGGCCCAGTGGAACGTCTTGCCCGGCTGGATCTGGAGGCCCGTCAGGTCGATGCCGTGCTTCTTGTAGAGCGCGACATACTTCTTGGGGAAATCCTCGCCGACGACGCCCACGAGGTTGACCGGGGCGAAGAAGCTGGCCGCGACGGCGGCGTGGCTGGCCGAGCCGCCGAGAAGACGGGAATTCTCGGCCGTGGCGGTCTTGATGGAGTCGAGTGCGGTGGAGCCGACGATGAGGACGCTCATGTTGTTACGAGTTGCGAATGATGATTTCCGGATAGATCGGGGCGGAAGGTAGCGGGTGGGAAGCGTGGGAGGCAACAGGGGCGTGCCTCAAGGAGAGGGGAGCCTCCGGCGGAAGGAGGCCGTCGCGGCGGCGATGTCCTTCGTGTTGAGGATGGCCGAGACGACGCAGATGCGCGTCGCTCCGGCTTCGAGGACGGAATCGAGATTCTCCAAGGTGATGCCGCCGATGGCGAACCATGGGAGAGCCACGTTGGCCGCGGCCCAGCGGACGTAGTCGAGCGTGACGGCGGGACGCCCTGGTTTGGTGCCGGTGGGGAAAACGGGTCCGATGGCGATGTAGTCCGCTCCGGCGGCGACGGCCCGCAAGGCCTGTTCGGGAGCGTGGGTGCTGAGGCCGATTTTGGGGAACGATGCCGGATGCCCGATGCCCGGTGCCGGACGGAGCTGCAAGATGTTCGTGTATCCAGCGTCGAAGAAGTCTTCCTGGCCAAGGTGGCAGACCGGCGCGCCGGTTTCCACGGCGACGTCGAGGTGGTCGTTGACGACGAGGCGAACACTGGCCTTGGTGGTGATGGGGAGCAGCGTCTCGGCGCAGCGGCGGACCCAGTCGGCGGCTTGTCCCTTGGCGCGGATTTGAATCAGATCCGCTCCGCCGGCACAAAGCTCCTGGCAGACCACTTCAGGGGCGCGGCCGTTCAGGTAGGCGGTGTCGACGAAGCCATAGAGCCGGCAGTCCGCGATGGATTTCATGCAGACTGGTCCGGCGGAACGGAGGCAAATCTCTTTCTGAAAATCCGGCAGGCGAGGCGGACGCCCAGCTTGAGCCCGAGTCCGAAGGCGAAGATGAGAGAGACCATCTTCCAATCGCCATAACCGCGCAGGAACGCGGCCAGCAGCATTCCGGAGGCGCCAGCCACAAAAAAATGTCCGGCGAACCAGGGAAACTGGAGGGGTTTGCCGAGACGAAACGGGCTGCCCGACCAGTGCGGAGCCCGCCAGACCACGTTTGTCCGGCCCATTGATTGGGACAAGGCGAAGAGAAGTGTGAAGGCGATCCCCAACAGGGTGACGATCAGCAGGAGATGAACGGGAGCGTGGTCCCGGGCAGGCCCGTCTTCAAGATAGCCGGCGAATCCCGATACGCAGATCAACAAGGAGCGGCACAAAATCCAAACCGTCGAATCAGCCTGGATCCGGGTTTTCAGCGCGTTCCAGTTCATCCGTGGTGGCCGGAGGAACTATCCCTTGTCTTCGCTCAGCCCGCGTCGAGGACCATCGAGGAGCTCCGCGACGAAGTTGGTGTTGTAGACGCCTCGGCGGAAGTTCGGATCGTTCAGGATCGCCTGCTCGAACGCGATGGTCGTCTTGATGCCGGTGATCATGTATTCCGCGAGCGCCCGGCTCATGCGGTCGAGGGCTTCGCGGCGGTCTTTGCCGACGGTGATCAGCTTGCCGATCATCGAGTCGTAGTAGGGCGGGATCGAGTAGCCCGCGTAGACGTGGCTGTCGAGGCGAACGCCGCGGCCGCCCGGCGCGTAATACATCTGGATCTGGCCGGGGCAGGGGCGGAAGTCGTCGAACGGATCCTCGGCGTTGATGCGGCATTCGATGGCGTGTCCCTTGAAGGTGACGTCGCTCTGGGAGATCTTGAGCGGCTCCCCCATGGCGATGAGGATCTGCTGTTTCACGATGTCGATGCCGGTCACTTCCTCGGTGATCGGGTGCTCGACCTGGATCCGCTTGTTCATCTCCAGGAAGTAGAACTTCCCGTTGTCGTCGACGATGAATTCGACCGTGCCGGCGTTGGTGTAGTTCGCGATTTCGGCGATCTTGATGGCCGCCTTGCCCATCTCCTTCCTGAGCTTCGGAAACTTGTTCTCGATCAGCGGGGAGGGTGTTTCCTCGATGAGCTTCTGGTTGCGGCGCTGGATCGAGCAGTCGCGCTCGCCGAGGTGGATGATGTTTCCGCGGGTGTCGGCCAGGATCTGGAACTCGATGTGGTGCGGGTTCTCGATGAACTTCTCGATGTAGACCCCGGCGTTGCCGAAGGCCTTCTCGGCTTCGATGCGGGCGGTGTGGAAACCCTTAACCAGCGAGACGTCGTTGTGGGCGACGCGCATGCCGCGTCCGCCGCCGCCGGCCACGGCCTTGATCATGACCGGATAGCCGATCTTCTTGGCGATGGAGATGGCCTCCGACTCGGACTGGACGATGCCATCGGAACCGGGAGGGGTCGGGACGCCGGCTTTCTTGGCCAGATTGCGGCTGACGGCCTTGTCCTCCATCGCGTTCATGGCGCGGGAACTCGGGCCGATGAAGCGGATGTTGCAGCTCTCGCAGACGTCGGCGAAGTGGGCGTTCTCGGAAAGGAATCCATAGCCGGGATGGATGGCGTCGACGTCGGCAATCTCCGCTGCGGAGATGATGCGGTCGATGCGGAGGTAGCTCTCGGACGCGGCGGCCTTGCCGATGCAGATGGCTTCGTCGGCCAACTGGACGTGCATCGAGCTGGCGTCCGCTTCGGAGTAAACGGCCACCGTCTTGATGTTCAGCTCCTTGCAGGCGCGGATGACGCGGACGGCGATCTCGCCGCGGTTCGCCACGAGGACTTTTTCAAACATGACGTTCGGAAGGGGTTAGAGCGGACGGATACGGAAGAGGGGCTGGCCGAATTCGACCGGCTTGGCGTTGTCCACGAGGATTTCGGTGATGACGCCCCGGGCTTCGGCCTTGATCTCGTTCATGACCTTCATGGCTTCGATGATGCAGACCACGGATTCGGGTCCGACTTCGGTGCCGATCTCGGCGTAGGACGCGGATTCGGGCGATGGGGACCGGTAGAAAGTCCCGATCATGGGCGACTTGATCTCCGCTCCGACGGGAGCCGGGGCCGGCGAACCGGTCGTTGCCGGGCCGATCTGCGTGGCGGGCATGGCTGTGGACGAAGGCAGGTTGTAGGTCATCGGCATGCCGTCCTCGCCGATGCTGATGCCATTGCCACCGCGTTTGAGGCGGATCTTGAACTCCTCCTTCTCCAGCTCGAACTCCGAGATCGAGTTCTTCTTCATCAGGTCGATGATAGCCTTGATGTCTTTGAGGTCCACGTGGGTTCCAGGTTTTTGAGTCGGGTTGGGTTTCAGCTTCGGGACGATTCCCCGGAAGCAAAAAAGCAGCAGTCCGTAAGACCCTGCTTCCTAGTCATGTTTCAAATGTGTGGCGGAGGCTAGGGAGCGAGAAAACCACCGTCAAGGGTGCATTTGCCGCCCGCTTTCCGCCTTCAAGCAGCCCGGAAAAAGCTCAAGGTGACCTCGAATCACTGCTTCTTGGACGTTTCGCTAATGTTAACGGCCGCTTCCAAGGCCAAAACATACGAATTCGGTCCAAAACCGGCGATGACGCCCTTGCAGACCGGCGCAAGCAACGACGTGTGACGGAATTCTTCCCGCGCATGGACGTTCGACAGGTGGACTTCGATCGTCGGCAGACCCACTGCGGCGATGGCGTCACGAAGGGCGACCGAGGTGTGGGTGTAGGCCCCGGCGTTGAGGACGAGCACATCGAAGGTTCCTTTGGCTTGCTGGATCCAGTCGGTCAACTGGCCCTCGTGGTTCGACTGCCGGAAGTCGACTTCCACGGCGAGCCTGGCCGCTCGATCACGGACCAAGCGTTCCACATCCGCTAAGGTGGCCGACCCGTAGATAGCCGGTTCGCGGGTTCCCAGCAGGTTCAAGTTCGGGCCGTTGAGGATCAGGATCTTCATTGCAGTGCCGGGACGCTAGGAAGCGTGGGGTGCCTTGTCGAACCCGATTCCATTCCAACGTCCTCGGCCGATCGCCGGTGGCTTACCTTGGAATCCCTTGGAGGCCTCTCGTGGCCTCATTTTCCAAAAGGTGGTGCCGCTGAGCCGGGATCATGCAGTGGAAGGACGAGCCGCGAAGCGGCCTCGACAAGGTAGGGCAGTGCAGCTTGCCTGCCCATGGCGCTGCCGGCCTGAAATCAAACAGTGCGGGCCGATCAG
>JAYTUE010000199.1:0-4583 GCA_043744715.1 Verrucomicrobiota bacterium
CCATGCGTCTTGCGGCTCCGAGTTGCTCTGGACTGCTCGACCGCGTTCTCCCTCACCCCAGCCCTCTCCCGCTGGGAGAGGGCTGGGGTGAGGGAGAACGGCCAGCCAACCACGGGCGCGAACGGCCCCACCAACCCACTGAAAACAGCGAGGAACCATTAGGATTAAGAACCCAGAATGGTCAGCGCCGGTCGACGACTTCATCCACCGGGAAGCGGACTTTCGGGAGCGAGGCGTATTTGTCGGAGGCCGCACGGTATCCGGCGGCGCAGGCCACGACGGTCGCCCAGCCTGTGCCGGCCAGGCCGAGGATCTCGTCATACTTCGTCGGCTCGATGCCTTCCATCGGGCAGGTGTCGACGCCGATCAACGCGGCCGAAGCCATGAACTGGCCGAGCGCGATGTAGACCTGGTGGGTCTGCCATTGGTCGAGGAACCCGGCGGCGGCGGCCTTGCCGAGGCTGCCCATGATCACGTTCTTGAACGGGGCCAGCGACTCGACCGTGGTGCCGCGCACTTCGGCCGTGCGTGCCATGTAGCGGTTGATCTCGGGCTCGCCGAGGCCCTTCTTCACCGCGAAGACGACGAAGTGCGACGAATCCTTCGGCTGCGACTGGCCCCACGATACGGGCACGAGCTTCTCCTTGAGCGCGGGATCGGTGATCACGATGAACTTCCACGGCTGGATGCCGAAGGAGCTTGGGCTGAGAACGAGCGCCTGTTCGAGCGTCGTCCAGACATCGGCGGGGATTTTCCTGGAGGCGTCGAAAGTCTTGGTGGCGTAGCGCCAGTTGAGGGCGCCGAGGAGCTGGGTATTGGGAATGGGAGTCATGGCGGAAACAAATGGGTGGTTTTTACGTCGGCAGAAATACGGACAGGGAAGGAGGTGTCGCGCCGCCGCCGCTTGTCAAACAGCGACGGCGTGACAGGTGAAAATGGTCGACGGCGGTTCAGGTCAGCAACGTGTCGAGCCGCGAGGTCAGGGCGCGTTTGGACACTCCGCCCACGACCTGCCCGGCCATCTGGCCGCCTTTGAAGAAGAGGAGCGTGGGGATGCTGCGGATGCTGTAGCGGTCGGCGATGATGGGGTTCTCGTCGACGTTCACCTTCACGATCTTGACGCGGCCCTTGTATTCCACGGCCAGCTCGTCGAGCACCGGCGCGATCATGCGGCAGGGCCCGCACCACGGGGCCCAGAAGTCGACGAGGACGGGCTGGGTTGACTGGAGGACCTCCTCGGCGAACGAGGTGTCGCTCACGGCGAGGGGATGGACGGTCTCAGGTTTTGTAGTCGCGTTCATGACGATCCAAGAATGGCAACGCATTGAGAAATCCCGATGCGTCAAACCGCCCCGAGGAACTCGCTCTAAAGCCGGCGGATCATCGTCGCCATCTGGCGGCGGACGCGTTCGCGGTTCGGGGCGTCGTGGAATTCCACGGGGTTGAAATCATCCGTCAGGACGATGCCGCTGAGGGGATTCGCCTCGAACACCCCCTGGAACAACCCGCGCAGCTGGTCCGCGATGAAGCCGGGCGTGCCCGCGACATCGAGCGGCCGCTTCGGCGTCAGCTCGGACGGCGAGGCGACGAAGAACATGTTGCCGTTGCCGGTCTCGTGCAGACGCACGCCACGGAAGACCGCCTTCAAGGTTTTCTCCAGCGAAGCGGCGAAGAAGTCCTTGCCCGGAGTCCGGTCGCCGAAGCAGTTGATCACAAGGACGGCCGTGGGCTGCATGACGGCCTTCATTTCCGAGAAGGCTTCCTTGGTCATCAGGTGCGACGGCGACGAATCGCCGAGGAAGGCGTCGAGCACGACCAGGTCGTAGCGGTTCTTCGTGCGGTGGAGGAACTGCCGGCCGTCGCCCACCACGAGGTTCATCTTCGCCGGCTGGAAGCCGAAGAACTTCTCCGCGACGGGGACGATGGCCGGATTGATCTCCACGGCGTCGACACGCACGCCTTCCTTGACGAGGTTCATCGGGACGATGCCCACGCCCACGCCGATGCAGAGCGCGGCGTCGATCCGCTCGGTGTAGGCCTTGCCGAGGCCGTGCAGGGCGTAGGTGAAGAGCGACAGGCTCTGCTCCTTCTCACGGTCGTAGGTGTTCTGCGCGAGGAAGTCGTTCAGGTAATAGCGCCGGTCGTCCAGCTTGGCGTCGATGACCTGGATCTGGCCGAAGCTGGAGTTGCCGCGGAAGATTTCGACCCAGCCGGACAGGTTGCTGCGCCGGCTGTCGATGATGCCGTAGGCTCCAAGCCCGAAGACCAGCAGCGCCGCTCCGACCGCCCTGGTCCTGGAGGAGGACCAGACCATGAAATAGCCAAGGGCGACCAGCGTCAGCACGCCGGCCGTCGCCATCATCGTGACGGTGTTCGGAAGGAGGGGAATGAGCGCGTAGCCGATGAGCCCCGTCCCCAGAAAACTTCCCACCGTGCTCACGGCCGAGAGGCGGCCGACGTTTCCGCCGATGCCCTGGAGCTGGCTCGTGATGACGCGGATGAGGAACGGCCCAGTCATGGCGAGCAAGGCCAGCGGAATGAAGAAGAGGAACGCGGACGCCAGCAGCGAACCCACCGGCAGCGGCAGGTCCACGCAGAGGTCGGCGACGCGGCGGATGCCCAGCGTGGCGGCCACGAGGTAGAGCGCGGCGGCGATGATGGCGCCGTAGAGTTTTCCCAGGTTCGGCCCCGAATCGGCCCAGCGTCCGCCGAGGTAGTAGCCGACGGCGAGCGACGCCATGGCCACGCCGATCTGCGCGGTCCAGACGAAGTGCGACGTGCCGAGGTAGGGCGCCAGCATCTTCGCGCCGAGGATCTCGACGATCATGATGGCCGCCCCCGTCGTGGCGGCGGTGAGGAAGAGGTAGCGCCGCAGGCCGCAGGAGAGACCGTCTTTGGAGGCGGACGAATTCACGAGGGGTTTATCCGCGAGCCGCTTCCAAAAGCCCAGAGGGAAGAACTGCGGCCCGTATCACGACGCGAGGATCTTCGACAGGCGGCCGCTGAGGTCCTTGAGGCCTTCCGGCGTGCCGCCGCCGCCCTGTTCGGTGATGGCCCAGCTGGAGTAGCCGATCGCGTCGAGCGCCTTCATGATGCCCGGCCAGTTGTTCGCGCCTTCGAGGAACTTCGCGCTGAATCCCCTGCCCCGGTCGTTGTGTTTCATGGCCAGGTCGCGGCTGAATTCCTTGATGTGAAGGCGGGAGATCCGTTTGCCCAGCTTGTTGATCCACGCGATCGGGTCGCCATACGAGATGATGTTCCCGATGTCGAAATGCCATTGCACCAGCGGATGATTGATCTCGTCGAGATAACGCGCCGCCTCGTCCTCCTTCGTGATGAAATCGTTCCAGACGTTCTCGATGGCGATGGTCACGCCGGTCTGCTCCGCCACTGGAATGGCCTTGCGGAGTTCGGCGATGGTGCGATCCCAGCACTGCTCATACGTCGCGCCGGCGCCGGCCACTCCGGGCACGATGAGGATGGACGTGGCGCCGTAGCGTTTGGCGTCGCGGATGGTCTGGATGACGCCTTCGAGGCCGACCTTCCGCACCTCGGGATTCGGACTGCTCAACGGTTTGGCCCAATGCAGATGGCCGCAGACGCTGGCGGCCTTGAGGCCGGTGTTCTCAAGGGCGGCGACCACTTCGTCCTGCGCCATGCCGCCCATCAGCTCCACGCCTTCAAAACCGGCGGCCTTCACGGCCTGGAGTTTTTCTAGCACAGAACCCTTCACCCCGATGGTGGCATACATGATGGCCTTGCCGATGGCGCGGGGCTTAGCGGCCTCGGCGGCGAGCGACAGGCGGGGTTTGAGAACGCTGGCCGCGGCGAAGGCGGCTCCGGTGGCGAGGAAGTGGCGGCGGTTCATGGTGGAAGTGTCCTTGGAGTAGCCGGACGGCGGAGCGGAGTCCAGCACGCGAGTAGGCCGGGCATCCCTGCCCGGCAAGGGGTGTTCCTCCACGAAAAAGTTCAACCGCAGAAAACGCGGACAAGGCAGAAGGGTAGTAAGGCCGCGCTCCGGTGAATGCACCTGGCCGGATTGAACGGAAGGTTCTCGCTGGCGACTCGGCGTCCGAGCGTTAACCCTCTTCCCACCATGACGCCTGCCGAAGCACGCGCGCGCCACGCCGCACTCGCCGCCGAAATCCGCCGCCACGACCACGCCTACTACGTCGAGGCGCGGCCGACGTTGAGCGACTTCGACTACGACCGGCTGTTCCAAAAGCTGCTCGATTTGGAGAAGCAGTTCACGGAACTCGTCACGCCGAGTTCACCTACCCAGCGTGTCGGCGGCGCGACCACGGACGGCTTCGCCCGCGTGGCGCATCTCCAGCCGATGCTTTCGCTGGAGAAGATCGAAGGCGCGGAACATCCCACCAAGGACGAGGAACCCGACCGCGAGATCCGCAACCGCCAACAGGACGAGAACACACTGGCCCAGCTCGTTTCCTGGGACGCCGGCATCCGCAAACAGCTCCGCCGTGACCGCGTGGAATACGCCATGGAGCCCAAGGTTGATGGCGTGTCGTTGAGCGTCCATTACCGCCACGGCAAGCTCGCCCTCGCCGTCACGCGCGGCGACG
>JAYTUE010000200.1:0-4565 GCA_043744715.1 Verrucomicrobiota bacterium
TGGCTGTTCCTCGACTTCAACAGCTACTTCGCCAGCGTGGAGCTTCAGGAGAATCCCGAGCTGCGCGGCAAGCCGGTCATCGTCATTCCCGCCGCCACGAGGCCGTCGTGCGGCTGAAGCTCCACCCGCTGACGAAGGCCTGAGGCGCAAGCCGTGCCCGTCGGGCCGGAAGCCCGCTCAAACCCGGGTGCGGCCCGGAAAAACCGCCGCCGCGACGGCCTCCGAAATCCTTCCTCCCATGTGCATCCCGGATAGGCCCTCCAGAAAACCAAGGGTTTCTGGAAGTGCCCTTAAAAGACCCATGCTTTGTGGCGCCAAAAGCGCGGACTGCACCGCAGGCCTTCAGCCAAACCCTGACCCGAGCACGCCGCTCCATCACTGCGCCGGTAAAGGTGTGCCCGAGCTTTGCAACGCGCCCAAGCGGCCGCCTGCTGCTGGTTGACCGATGATTTGTCCGGCTTACTTCGGCAGATGTTCTGAGACCTTCACACCCTTCTTGTAGGTGTTGAATCCGAACATCGAGGGCTGGAAGTCTTCCATCCACGCGACGTCGGCCTTCTTGGGCACGGTTAGCCCGGTCAGGTGGAAGCTGGCGTTCACGAAGAGTCGGCGGAGATCCGCGCTGTTCAGGTCGACGGCGGCGCCGATGGAGGTGCTGAGAATCTTGGAGGTCTTGCCGGAGGGGGCCTTGTAGTCGCGGAGCCAGACGAGGGGCATGATGGCCTTGTTCAAGTTGGGCAGGGCATCAGCCTTCATGCCCTTGAGCACCAATCCATGCATGAGCACGGTGGCGTCGGCAGGGAAATCGGGGTTCACGCCGTAGACGTCGCTCGGGCCCCAGACATCCATGACGGAATTGAGGATCGGATGCTTGGCGTTCTTGCCGTCGATCAAACCGCGGGCGGCTTCCTTGGCGTGGTCGCCGTAGTGGGTCGTCCAGGAATGGCCGACGGTCATTCCGCCGAAGCCGCCGCCCTTGGCGTTGTGGGAATAGATGGCGTAGGGGCTCTGCTTGTTCCGGGTGTAGTTGAAGGCGTGCGTGGCCGTGCGGACGACGATCATGGGCTTGCCCGCGTCGAGGTAGTCGACGAAGTGCTTCATGTCGGCGTCGGGCAGTTCACGAAAGCGGAACTGGTTGATGACGAGATCGGCGGAATCGAGCAGGTGCATGCCGGGCACGTTGGTCGAGTTGTTCGGGTTGATCGTGCCGTCGGGATCCTGGGAGAAGAGGACGGTGACCTTGAAGCCGTGCCGCTGGCTGAGCATCTTGCCAAGCTGGGGTCCGGATTCTTCGGAGCGGTATTCCTCGTCGCCGGACAGGAAGACGATGTGTTTGCCATTGGCGGTGGCGGTCTTGGGTTCGTAGGTGACCCACTGGGTGGCGGCCGAGGCGACGGTGGTGAATCCGGCGAGCAGGGAAGCGAGGAGTGAAAGACGTGGTTTCATGTTTATGGAGATGACCTCTCCCAAGTCCTCGGAAAATTCAACCGAGCCCTGGGGCACCGGTTCCGATGGACGGACAGGAGATGGGTCTGCGAAGGAACCTACGTGCCGCAACCGGCGCTTGCCAAGACCGACCTCGCCGGGATTCTTCATCCATGAAAATGAGGGTCATCGGAATCGGCGGCGTCTTCTTCAAGTCCTCCAACCCCGATTTGCTCCGTGCCTGGTATGTGGAACATCTCGGGTTGCCGCTGGACGCGAGCGGCTACGTGGTCTTTGCCGGCACCGTCAAGGAGCCGTCGGGCGCGACGTCGCACACGGTTTGGAATCCGTTTCCCGCCGACACCGACTATTTCGAGCCCAGCAAGGCCCCGTTCATGATCAACTTCCGCGTGGCCGATCTGGATGCGCTGCTCAAGCAGTTGAAGGAGGAAGGCGTGAAGGTGGACCCGAAGCGGGACGACTCGGAGTTCGGCAAGTTCGGCTGGATCATGGACCCGGAAGGAAACCGGATCGAACTGTGGGAGCCGCCAGCTCCGGTGAAGGCCAAGAAGAAGAAAGCCGCATGAATGGGCTTTCGGTTCAACTTATCCGGCGTCTACTTGGAGCATGTCCTTGTTTCAACGTCTCATCTCGGTTGTGGCGGTGTTTTTGGCGGCGGCTTTGCTCGTGCTGACCCAGACGGGTTGCGTGGCCGCGGCCGCGGCGGGTGCGGCCGCGGGTGGCGTCGCCTACGTCAGTGGCAATCTCGACGGCTACGTGAACGCCTCCGTCGCCAAAACACTCACATCCGCCAATCTGGCTTTGGCGCGGATGAAGTATCTCAAGATCAAGGAAGAGGCCGGTGGGTTCTCGGCGACCCTCACGGCCCGGACCGGGGAAGATACCAAGATCACCATCCACTTGAAGCAGATCACAGAGACAACGACTGAGATTTCGATCCGCTTCGGCGTGTTCGGTGACCAGCAGTTGTCGCAGGTCCTGATGACCGAGATCCGGAAGGGAATCTAAGCGGTGTCTTCAACCCAGCGGAGGAGCGCCGCAAGAAATCAGCCTTGGGCGTCAGCCCGGGGTTGAACTTTCTACCGCACCTCCGGTTCCGAGAATGATGGGAGAGGTTTGAAGATAGGCCATAATCCCGCTGGGCTGGCTGTTGGCGGGATTCTCCCGCTCTTTCGTCACCGGGAATGTCATGTGGCTTGATCGACGGGTGTCGTTCTGGCGGACTGGCGCGGTTCCACCGCCAATACGCACGTGTCCACCCCGCTTCAACTTCTAGCAGCCGTTCCCGGCAACTCCACCTCGATGTGGCCCTTCGCTGTCCTCGGGATCTGCCTCGTCACGATCGTGGTGTTGGTCACGGTCGTCCGCTTGCACGCGTTCTTCGCGCTCATCCTGGTCGCACTGCTCGCCGGGCTGTTGACGGAGAAGTTGCCCGGGGAATACGGCACCCTGCCAGCAACGCCGAAGAAGGAACGCAGCCATTGGGTGCAAGCGGCGGAGCTGACGACGGAGGGTTTCGGCAACATCGCGGCCAAGATCGGCGTGGTCATCGCCTTGGCGTCGGTCATCGGCACCTGCCTCGTGGAAAGCGGCGGAGCCGACAAGGTGGTCAGGAGATTCCTCGCGCTCTTCGGCGAGAAGCGTGCCGCCCATGCGCTCTTTGCCAGCAGCTACCTGCTTTCGATCCCGATCTTCTTCGAAACGTTCTTCATGCTGCTCCTGCCCATGGCGAAGGGGCTGCGTCTGAGGACAGGCCGCAACTACATGCTCTTCGTCTTGGCGATCTGCTGCGGCGGAACAGTCACCCACTCGCTCGTCGCGCCGCATCCGGGGCCCCTGGGCATGGCGGAAAACCTCCATCTCGACGTGGGTCTGACCATCGTCGTCGGCATCGTCGCCGGCATCATTCCGGCGTTGCTCGGCTGGGTGGTCGCCATCATCGCCAGCCGCAGGATCGACGCGCCGATGCGCGACATGGGGGGCAATTCGGCCGAAGAGCTTGAAGCCATCGTCACCCGCCGGGAGGAAGAACTGCCCTCGCTCGGATGGGCGCTGGCCCCGGTGCTCGCACCCGTCCTGCTCATCGGCGGCGCTTCGTTTGCGGGCGTTCTCGGCCTGGCGGCGAGGTTTCCCTCGGGGTTTGCGGCGCTGGAATTCCTGGGGAACCGCAACGTCGCCCTGGTGATCGGAGCCGGGTTGGCCGTCGCCCTTTTGATGAGGCAGCGGGCCCTGTCGCTGGCCAAGGTCTCCGAGCGCATCTCCGGGCCGTTCGCGACGGCGGGCGTGATCATCCTCATCGCCAGCGCGGGCGGCGCGTTCGGATTCATGCTGAAGAACGCGGGCGTGGGCGACGCCATCAAGGCGCTCGTCGAAGGCCGCGAGATCAGCCTCATCCTGCTGGCCTGGGCCGTGTCGGCCGTGATCCGGATCGCGCAGGGCTCGGCCACGGTCGCGATGCTGACGACCTCCAGCATGATATTTCCGATGATGCAGGACACCGTGTTACCCTATCATCCGCTCTACATGTTCCTCGCGATCGGCTTCGGCTCGAAAGCCCTGTCCTGGATGAACGACAGCGGCTTCTGGACGGTGAGCAAGCTGAGCGGCTTCACCGAGAAGGAGACCCTGCAGAGTTGGACCGTGATCGTGACGACCATCAGCATCTCCGGGTTGATTCTGACGCTGGTTTGCTCTGCTGTGATGCCGTTCAAGTGATGGGCGACGCCGGCAAGAGGGCGCGCACTACTGGTTACCACCGGGGAACCTTACGACGAGGCGAAGGCCTTCGACACCACCCCCGCTTCCACCGCCCGCCGGATTAAAAACCTCCACGACCAGACCCTCGCCCTGAATATGAAACTCGTTCCAGCCTAACACCCTCGTGTTCCTGTTACTCAGGAGGTGTTGCGGGTGTCGGGAATAGTCTCATTCGGATTCAAAGAGTTGATCGAATAGAAAGGTGGTGCTGTGGTCCGGACCTGCTCGTCAAACCACTGCACGAAAGACTCGGAAACGTGCTTGAGGCCACTTCCAGAAACTGCAGCCGATGTAAGAAGCGTGGTGGATTTAGAATAGATGCGTGCCTGGCACCGTCGGACATGGCGTGCCTGAAACCATCC
>JAYTUE010000201.1:0-17868 GCA_043744715.1 Verrucomicrobiota bacterium
GGCCACATAGACCACGCCGCAGCCGCCTTCGCCCACGCGCTCCAGCAGCTTGTAGCGCCCCAGCGTCTGGCCCACGGCTTCGTCGGGCGCGTCAGCGAGATCGAGCATGATGGTGGCTTTAACGGCGAGCGCTGCGGTGGCCAGCACGTCCTCCGGTTGCTCATGCGCGGAGAGCAAGGCTTCGAGACGTTGGCGGAGGGCGGCGTCGGCTCCGCAGACGGCCTGAAGAAATTCTGACCGCTCCGCGAGGGGCTTCTCGGCGGCCAGTGCGAACAGCGCGGCCTCACGTTCCTGGGGAGATGGCATGGGTGATTGGTTCATCTGCTTCTACATGCGCAATCGGCGGGCAGAAAGTATTAACCTTTTTCCACATACTTTTGGCGGGCGGTTTGCGCATGTAGAGGTGAAGACTATGAGCAACTCCGAATTCAAGTTCTACTGTTCCCACTGCGACCAGCCGTTGAAGTGCGACCCCTGCTTCGCCGGCCGGCAGATCGAATGTCCCGGCTGTCACATCCTCATCCGCATTCCCAGCCCGCCGCCGGGCACGGGCTTCACCCACGTCGAGCCGGAGTCCGGCCGCACCTGGGACACGCATCCGCCCAAGGGGCAGAAGGGGTGAACCCCGGTGAACGCCTCGCACTAGCATCTCCACGGCCAGCCAGGCGCGCGCGTAGGCCCACCATTGCTTTGGCGGTGGGCACGGCGATGCCGAGCGGCGCGGCGACTTCGTCGAAGTTCAGCCCCACGAAATAGCGCAGTTTGACCAGTTCCCCTTTGCGCGGATCGAGGGCGGTAAACTTCTCCAAGGCTGGGCTGTTCATCCGCTCCCAGCCGAAGCCATGCCTCGTGGACAAGCGCCGTGGGCTGGAGCGTGTGGGCCGGCGACGACGGGCTTCCCTCCTAGTCCAATGCCCGTTCGGAGCCTCGTGCTGACACTGCGGTTTATCGTGCGCGCGAACTGCAGCGCCTATCTCCAGGGAACTAGCGCCAGTGGCCAGATGGGCAGCGTCCTCAAACCCTGTCTGGTAGGGACGGCGCGCCAAGCCGTCCCTGAGTTCGGTTTGACGACACGCCCAAGGCCCAGAAGGTGAATCCAGATGGCCGGGAGCCTGCGTTGTCGCGAACGGCGGTCGTTTGCGGAAGGTTTTGACCGCGCGCCAGGAAGCGGCGTTGGCCAAGGAATAAGGACCGGAAATGGCCCAAAGCCGGGCTTGCCAAAGCCATAGCCGCCCCTAAAGGTTTGCGGCTCACTTTTTAAGACTATGAATTTTGCCGAAGTATCGGGCCTTTTTGCCCAGACCACCCAGCCCACGGCGCCCGCTTGGACCGGGTTCGTTCCGCTGGTCCTGATGGTTGTCGTGTTCTATTTCCTCCTGATCCGTCCGCAGCAGAAGAAGGCCAAGGAACATGGCACGCTCCTCAAGACGTTGCGTCGTGGGGACAAAGTGGTATTCGCCGGCGGCATCGTCGGAGAAGTGACCGCCGTGAAGGAGAAACACGTCAACGTGCGCTCCGGCGAGGCCAAGTTGGAGATCCTCAAATCCTCCGTGACCGAAGTGTCCGAGCGCGGTGCTGAAACCGCCTCCACCTGATACCACAGAACCCCCTCCGTTCCTTTCCATGAGCCGCAACAACACCTGGAGATGGGCAGTCGTCCTCTTCGTCACCTTTTGGGCCGCCTACGAACTCATCCCCCCGACACCGCGGGATCTGATCGAGACGTTCAGGAACTACGCTTCCGGAACGGACACGAACTTCAACGCCATCGTCGCCCGGGCGGAGGCGATGCAGAAGACCAATTCGGCCAACACCTACGGCAACCTCAAGACGGCCGTCGGGACCAATGACATCTCCCGTTACTTCCCCACGATCAGCACCGCGGGTGAGGCGAACCGGAGCGACGCGGTCCTCAAAGGCATCCAGAAGAAGGCGGCCGGCAAGATCCGTCTCGGTCTCGATCTCCAGGGCGGCGTCGAGTTCATGCTCAGCCTGAGCAACTCCGTCACCGCTACCAATATGGTTGCCCGCGGCACCAACGCGGTCTCCGACTTGGACGCTTCCGAAAAACGTTCCCGTCTCGTGGAACAGGCCATCGAAGTCCTCCGCAAGCGCATCGACTCGATGGGAGTCGCCGAACCCGTGCTCCAGCCGGCCGGTGACAACCGCATCATCGTGCAGATGCCCGGTCTGTCCGAAAGCGAGTTCGAGAGCACGTTGATGAGGATCAAGAAAGCGGCGTTCCTCGAGTTCAAGATGGTCGCCGACAACAGCAACGAGCAGCTGAACCAGGGCATCGTTGAACCCGGGTTCGAGATCAAACAGGAGCGGCGCAAGGGACAGAACGGGCAGGACGAGCTTTTTCCCGTCGTGGTCGAGAAGCGCAGCAGCGCCGGTCTGAGTGGAAAGAACATCGTGGGCGCCATGGTGACCACCGACCGGATGTCCGGCCGCCCGGTCATCAGCTTCGAGCTGGACAACGCGGGGGCCGAAGCCTTCGCCAAGACGACACGGGAAAACGTCGGCCGCCGTATGGCCATTCTCCTCGACGGAGTGCTCTATTCCGCCCCGAACATCACCGAACCAATCACCGGCGGGCGCGGGCAGATCTCCGGCAACTACGATCTGAAGGAAGCCCTCGAGCTGGCCAACGTGCTCGAAAATCCCCTGGAGGCTCCTCTCAGCATCGACTCCGTCCGCACGGTCGCGCCGTCGTTGGGCGAAAAGTCCATCAAGGACGGCTTCAAGGCTTCGCTCATCGGCCTGCTCGCCGTTTCGATCTTCATGCTGGTCTACTACCGGCTGTCCGGCCTGGTGGCGAACATCGCACTTGTCTTGAACAGCTTCCTGCTCCTTGGGGTGATGTGCTCCATCGGAACCACGCTCACCTTGCCCGGCATCGCGGGCATCGTGCTGACGATCGGCGTGGCGGTCGACGCCAACGTCCTCATCTACGAACGCATCCGGGAGGAGCTTGCGGCGGGCAAATCGCTGCGCGGCGCCATCGCCGCCGGCTACGACCGCGCATTCGGAACGATCTTCGACTCGCATCTGACCTCGCTGATCTCGTCGATCATCCTGATCGTTCTCGGCACGGGACCGATCAAGGGCTTCGGCGTCACCCTGACGATCGGTGTCGCGCTCAGCCTCTTCACCGCGCTGGTCATCACACGGCTCTGCTTCGACTGGCTCGTCGACAACGACAAGATCAAGACCCTGAACATGATGTCGATGATCCGGGCGAAGGGCCTGGACTTCATGAAGTATGCGAAGCCCGCGTTCGCGGTTTCGTGGATGCTGATAATAATCGGCATCGGCTACGGGATCCATCGCGGCACCAAGGTTCTCGGACCCGACTTCGCCGGCGGAGACAACACCGTCCTGGCTTTCGCCAAGAAAGTGGACCAGGGGGCCGTGGCCGAGACGCTCAAGAAGGCCGGCCTGGTCGAGCCGACGATCCAGTTCCAGAAGGAACTCGTCGGAGGCTCGGAAACGCTCCGCGTCTTCTCCGCGTTTGGCACAAGCTCCAACACTGTCGCCACCCTCCAGAAGGACTTCCCGGACGCCGGTTTCTCGGTGAAGAGCGTCGATCAGATCGGCGCGGTGGTCGGAAGCGAGATCGCGAAGACGGCCTTCCTCTCGGTCTTCCTCGCGCTGCTCGGAATCCTGGTCTACGTGGCGTTCCGCTATGAATTCTCCTTCGCCGTCGCGGCGGTCATCGCGGTGATCCACGACGTGCTCATGACCATGGGCTGGTTCTTCCTCACCGGCCGGGAACTCAGCGCGCCGATGGTGGCCGCCGTCCTCACGATCATCGGATTCTCCATCAACGACACGATCGTCATCTTCGACCGCATCCGCGAGGATCTGAAGCTGGGCGTTCCGGGAACCTTCCGCGATGTCATGAACAAGGCCCTCAACCAGACCCTGAGCCGCACCATCATCACCTCCGGCACGGTCTTCCTCTCGACCCTGTCGCTCTACCTCTTCGGCGGCGGCGTGATCAACGACTTCGCCTTCACCTTCCTCGTCGGCATCATCACCGGCACCTACTCGTCGATCTACATCGCGAGCGCGATCGTGCTCTGGTGGCACAAGGGCCAACGTCCGGTCAAGCTCTCCACGACCACCGTGGTGTCCGAGATTCCCGTCGGAACGAGGACGGCAAAGGCCTGATCCTCCGGTAGAAGAAACTTTAGTTTTGCGGACGTCGGAAGCTCGCGCAACGCGGGCTCCCGACGTCCTTTTCCGCTCATGTCGCCAATGCTTGCGCTAACCGAAATCTCAGCCATCCACTGGACCGCCTTCATCGGCGCGGTCCTCGTCTTCCTTGCCCTTGACCTTGGGGTGTTCCATCGGAGCGCCCATGTCGTTAAGGTCAAGGAGGCGCTGGCTTGGACCATTCTCTGGTTTTGCATGGCGATGGTGTTCGCGTTCTTCATCGCGCCCTACATGGCGGGACAGTGGACCGCGGACGACACCAAGGTCTTCATCACCGGTTACATCGTCGAGCTGTCGCTCTCGATGGACAACGTCTTCGTCATCGCGGTCATCTTCTCCTACTTCAAGGTTCCGCCTGCGTATCAGCATCGCGTGCTGTTCTGGGGCATCCTCGGCGCCCTGGTCATGCGCGGTGTCATGATCTGGGTCGGGGCGGAACTCGTTAAACAGTTCGGCTGGATACTTTACGTGTTCGGAGCTTTCCTGCTCTTCACTGGTTTGAAGATGCTCTTCACCAAGGATGAGAGCGTCGATCCGGAGCGGAATCCGATAGTCCGGCTGGCCCGGAAATTCCTCCCGCTGACGGACAAGTTCGATGGACAGCGCTTCACCTCGATCGTGGACGGCAAAAAGCTATTCACGCCCCTCTTCCTGGTGCTGCTGATCGTCGAGACGACCGACCTGGTTTTCGCCTTGGATTCGATTCCGGCGATCTTCGGCATCACCAAAGATCCTTTCATCGTTTTCACTTCGAACGTATTCGCCATCCTCGGTCTCCGCTCCCTCTACTTTGTGCTCGCGGGAGCGATCGGCTACTTCCGCTACCTGAAATACGGCCTGTCACTGGTGCTCGTTTTCATCGGCGGCAAGATGCTCGCGCTGATCTGGGACATCCACGTCAGTTCTGATGTTTCATTGAGCGTCGTCGTCGGAATTCTTGTGCTCAGCGTTGTCGCTTCGCTCGTGGCGGCGAGGTTGGAAAATAAATCAGCCAGTTGAACGTTGGCGCGTTCGCATTCAACTTCCGACTCAATTGACTACCGGCGGCCATCATCGACCCCTCTCGGAGGACCTCCGCCACATCCTCAACGAGGAGATGGCCGAAACCCCGCTCACCCTCAACAACCTCATGGAGCGCACGGAAGGGCGGGGCGTCTACCTGGTGATGATCCTGCTCTGCCTGCCGTTCATGCAGCCGATCCCCTTGCCGGGCGTCAGCACCGTGCTGGGATTGGTGATCGTCCTGATGGCCATCGCACGCGCGCGGGATTCGTCGCCCCGTCTGCCGAAGTTCATCGGTGACCGCGCCTTTCCGCCGAACTTCGGCGCCAAGGTGCTCGGTGGCAGCATCAAGTTTCTCCAGTTCCTCGAACGGTGGGTGAAACCCCGTGGCGACGCTTGGATCTCGTGGCGCGGCGTCCGCATCTTCAACTGCGTCCTGATCATCTTCATGTCAGGGTTGCTTGCGCTTCCGATCCCGCTCCCAGGCACCAACCAGCTTCCGGCCATCTCCATCATGCTGATCGCCCTCAGCATGATGGAGGAGGATGGGGTCCTGGTCTTCTACGCATACGGAGTCAGCATTCTGACGACCGCCGCCTTTGCCGTTCTGCTTACCCTCATCGCGCTGCTGGGTATTGGCGGCGTGAAGGCGATGGTCCAAAAATTCTTCTCCGACGGACCTTGATGAACCCTGGCCGCTACCGGTGGATCATCGCTGAACCGCAGTCATCCGCGCTATCGACCATCCAGAACTCGCACGGCATCGAGCCCTTGCTTGCGCGCTGCCTCCTCAATCGCGGCTTCGCCGATCCTTCCCGGGCTGCCGCGTTCCTCGACCCCGTGCTCAAGGGCCTCAGAGATCCGTTCCTCCTTCCCGGAATGGCTGGCGCTGTCAAACGCCTCGTCGTGGCCCGCAGTGCCGGCGAACGCCTCGTTCTCTTCGGCGACTACGACGTCGATGGCGTGAGTTCATGCGCGTTGCTCGTCGAGGGGATGACGCGCCTCGGTTGGAAGGTGGAGACCTATCTGCCTCATCGCATGGATGAAGGCTACGGCCTGAGTCCCGATGGTGCGGCCAATTGTCTGGAGAAACATCCGTGCAGCCTGCTCGTCGCCGTCGACTGCGGCTCCACCGCTGTCGAAACCATCGCTTGGCTCAAGGGCAGGGGAGTCGATGTGATCGTCCTCGATCACCATCAGGTATCCGATCCGCTCCCCGCCGCCGTCGCGTTGGTCAATCCCCAGCTCGGTAGCCGCCATGGCGATGGGATGGACTCATCCGCAGTCGACTTCCGCGAACTCTGCTCAGCCGGACTCGCCTTCAAACTTCTCCACGCTTTGACCAAGCGCGGGCGCGAACTCGGCTGGCCCGAAGCGGAGGCGCTCGATGTCCGCACCTTTCTCGATCTTGCCACGCTCGGCACCATCGCCGATCTCGTTCCACTGACCGGCGAAAACCGCATCCTCGTCTCCGCCGGGCTTCCACGACTGACGAAAACCACCCGGCCCGGGTTGATCGCGCTCAAACAAGTCGCCGGATTGGAAGGAGTCATCGGCGTTCGTGACGTGGGCTTCGGACTGGGCCCGCGCTTGAACGCCGCCGGACGTTTGGATAACGCGGATGAAGCCCTGCGACTCTTGCTCGCGCCCAGTGTCGCGATCGCCATGCCGATCGCGCTGTCGCTCGACACCCGCAACCGCGAACGCCAGCGCATCGAGAAGGAGATCACCGCGCAGGTCATCGGGGCGGTGAAAGCGCGGTTCAACCCCGAGACGGACCACGTCATCGTCGAGGGCCAGCTCCTCTGGCACATCGGCGTCGTCGGCATCGTCGCGTCGCGCGTGCTCCAGGAATTCTACCGGCCCACCGTCATCCTCGGCGGCGATGGCGAAAGCTGGCGCGGCTCCGGCCGCAGCATCGAAGGCTTCGACATCGCGGCCGCCCTGCGCCGTTGCGACGACCTACTGATCAAACACGGCGGCCACGCCATGGCGGCGGGCGTCACCATCCGGCCCGACAAGCTCGACGAATTCCGCCAACGCCTGAACGGCATCGCCCGCGAAAGTCTGTCCGCCGATCTCCTCCGGCCCGCGCTCCGGCTCGATGCCGTCGTGTCCCTCGGCGACGTCGACCTCGCCGCCCTCGAACGCCTCTCCCGTCTCCAGCCCCACGGCATGGAGAATCCGCCGATCCAGTTCGCCGCCCGCAACGTGGCCCTCGCCAAGCCGCCGCAACGCATGGGCAAAGAATCCCAGCACGCCCGCCTCATGCTCCGCGACGCCAGCGGGTCCGCCGAAGCCGTCTGGTGGAACTGCGCCGGCAAGCCGCTTCCCGAAGGCCGGTTCGACCTCGCCTTCGCCCCCGAACGCAACGACTACAACGGCCAGACCCGCCTCCAGCTCCGCCTCCTCGACTGGCGTCCCGCGTCGTAGGGTGGGCATCCTGCCCGGCAACCCTCCTTGCCCGGCCAGTGGGTGTTCCTCCGCCGATGTGGATCGGCCCATTTCGCCAGAATATCCCGGACCGGTGTGTGCGGTGATCTGATTCTCTCAGCCAGACGCAAAAACGTGGCTTGAGAATGAACGCCGCGTCGGCAGCCTTCGTCCTTAGCCGGGAGCCCTTGCCGGCTGGCGCTCATCTTCTGCCGCAGGACTTTGCGCTTCTGACTTTTTCACAGCATCAATCCTCCGCCCGTTCCCCGCTCGGGGCCATCTTGACGAGGCGCGGCATGAACTCGGCCAACACCTCCACCAAGTCCGTCTGCGCGGCCATGACGGCATGGATGTCCTTGTAGACCATCGGCACCTCGTCGAGGCCGGCGGAGATCAGGTGGACGTTCCGGTCCTTGAGCACGCGGTTCACCTTGCTCCATTCGAAGGTCTGGTTCGCCTTCGTCCGGCTCATCACACGGCCCGCTCCGTGTGAGGCGGAACCGAGCGAGCCTTCGCCGCCCTTGCCGCGCACGACGAACCCCGGCGTGGCCATCGATCCGGGGATGATTCCCAGCACGCCAGCGTGCGCCGGCGTCGCGCCCTTGCGATGGACCACGACGTCGCGTTCCACGCCACCGATGACGTGCCGTTCCTTCCAGGCGAAATTGTGGTGGTTCTCGATGTCGGCGAGCACTTCCACCCCCAGATGCGCCGCCATGTGGCGATGGATCAGAGAGTGATTCGCGGCGGCGTAATGCCCCATCAACTCCATCGCGGCCCAGTATTCCCGGCCTTCCTCCGAATCGAGCGAGAGCCAGGCAAGGTGCTTGTGCTCCTTGGCCAGTTCCGGGTGCTGCTCCATCGCCACTTTGCTGTAATGGGCGCACACGGCCGCGCCCGTGCCACGGCTGCCGCTGTGGGAAAGCAGGGCGACGTATTCGCCGGGCCGTAGGCCGGGCATCCCTGCCCGGCCAGTTTTATCTTCCTCCACGATCAAGGTGCCGAACTCCACGAAATGGTTCCCGCTGCCGCTCGTCCCGAGCTGCGCCCAAGCGCGGTCCTTGTAGCCCCGGGTGATCTTGCTGACGCTCCAGTCGGCATCCATCACCTCGTGCTGGCGCCGGTCCTTGAAGTGCGATCCGAGGCCGAACCGAGTCTCCTCCTCGATGGCCTTGATCAGGCGATCGCGTTTGCGGTCGAGGTCACGCATCGGCCAGTCCAGCACCGTCAGCTTCATGCGGCAGGCGATGTCCACACCGACGGCGTAGGGGATGACGACGTTTTCTGTGGCGAGAACGCCGCCGATGGGCAAGCCGTAGCCGACGTGGGCGTCGGGCATGAGCGCGCCCGCCACCGCGACGGGCAATTGGCACGCGCGCGAAAGCTGGTTGATGGCTTCGGGTTCGAGTCCGTCGCCCCATTGCTTCCACGGGGCGGGGGCCTCGCGAATGACGCGATGCGAGCGCATTAGCACCTTGGCAAACTCGCCGCGCAGATCGTCGTCCACAAAGTCCGCCGGCGTCTTCACCACGGCCTCGACGGCGGCGGCCAGGGCGGTCTTGTCGAACCCCTTGAGGATGTAGCGGCTGATGAAATCCATGCCACGCCGCATGGCTTCGCCCGGCGGCACACCAAGACGGATGAGATCTTTTTGATTCATGGTTGAATGCGTTCTTCCTTTGTCCGACGGGGTTGAGGGAAACAGCCGGACTCGATGCATTGCAACTGAGATTTGCGGGATGGCACGGTTGAGAATACCTCGGAGGCGCTCTAATTTCCTGATGCGCCTCCGGCGCACTGCGATGGCAGCCGTTGAGAGGTAGCCGCCGATGTGGATCGGCGCTGATCCCCGGCGATTCAGCGTGGACTCATGTCCGCGACTACATCCGTTCGCCTGATGAGTTGGCGTTGTCTTCGATGTTCGGAGTTGGATATTGGATGATCGATGTCCCTGTCTTTTAAGCACCCACTGGCCGGGCGGGGACGCCCGGCCTACGGAGCGCCGGGCTCCGATCCGGCATTCAAGGCCCACTTGCCGTGCTCGTGGCTGGCGGCGCGGTCGAGGTGGGTGTAGCCGCCATCGACGTGAATAATCTGGCCGGTGGTGTGGGCGGAACGTGACGACGCCAGGAAGACGACCATCGCCGCGATCTCCTCGGACGTCGTGAGGCGATGACCGAGCGGAACGAGTGCCTCGATTGCTTTGCGGGCCGCCTCCGAATCGGGCTGATTGGCGAACCATGTCCGGTATTGCAGCGAGTCACACTCGGCGGGCACGACGCAGTTCACGCGGACACCCTCCGGCGCGAGGGAGAGCGCCCACTCGCGGGTCAACGCGTTGATGCCTCCCTTGGCCGCGGCGTAACCGGACGTGTGGCCCTGGCCGGTGTCGGCAACCTTGGATCCGAGATTCACGATCGTCCCCCGCGAGGCGATGAGCGCTTCACGGGCGAAGTGGGTCACGGCGAAGACATGGAACAGATTCTTCTGGAGCGACGCCATGAACTCGGCCGGCGACTGCTCCAGTCCGATGCCGTCGTTCACGCCGGCGTTGTTCACGAGCACGTCGATCCGGCCGAAGGTTTGGAGCGTCTGCTGGACGAGATGTTGGCAGGCGAGTTCGGAAGTGAGATCCCCGGCGATGAAGACGGCTTTGCCCTGAGCACGTCCGCACTTGGCTGTGACCGCAGCCCCGCGTTTTGCATCGCGACCATGAACAACAACGCTGGCTCCTTCTTCGGAAAACAGAAAGGCCACGGCCTCGCCAATGCCCGCCGTCGCGCCGGTCACGATGGCCACTTTACCTTCGAGATGCAGGTTCATGGGCTCTTCAGACGTTGACCCACTTCTTCCCCGTGCTGCTCTTGAGGATGGCTTCGCAGAGCTTCACTTCGTGATGGCCGTCGGCGGCGGTGGCGAAGAGGGCGGGGGACCTGCCGCCGCTGGCGATGTGCTGGTAGACGGCGCGGTAGTGCATCTTGTGGGCGTCGGAGAAGCCCTCGGCGTGGCCGCCGGGATAGTCGGTGAAGCCCGCGATGTCCTCGGTGAATCCGGCCGTGTTGCGCTGGAGGATCTGGTTGGGTTCGTCGCGGCGGCCGAGCTGGATTTCGTTCGGCTGCTGGAGATCCCACCGGACGCTGCCCTTGGTGCCGTAGATTCCCATGGCGAGGCTGCATTTCCAACCGGCCGCGACCTGCGAGATGGAGGCGTTGGCGTGGACGTTGTTGGCGAAGCCGTGGCCGGACTTGCCGAACTTGAGCAGCACGCTGCCGAAGTCCTCGGTGTCGACCTTGTAGGGAACCATCGTCGCGGGATCGATCTTGGCGAAGGTCTTCACTTCGCCGGTCGGGCGCAGGCGCGTTTTGTGGAACGTCTCCAGATGGGCGAAGACGCCTTCGGCCTTCGCACCAAGGATGAAGGACACCGCGTCGATCCAGTGTGTGCCGATGTCTCCGACGGCGCGGAGCTTGCCGCCTTCGCTGGAGAGGACGCGCCAGTTGTAGTCGGTCTGCTGGAGGAGCCAGTCCTGGAAGAAGTGGCCCTGGACATGGATGATCTGGCCGAGGTCGCCACGTTGCACGAGCGCGCGCATCTGGAGGATGGCGGGGAAGAAGCGGCACATGTAGTTCACCGCGAAGACCGGGCTGTCCTTCTTCGCCGTGGCTTTGACCACCTTGGCCGTCTCCTTGGAAGTCATGCCGAGGGGCTTCTCGCAGACGACGTGTTTCCCGGCCTTCAAGGCGGCGAGGGATTGTTCGACGTGCGCCTTGTTGGGCGAGGTGATGTGGACGACGTCGACGTTCGGTGACGCGAGGAGGGCCTTGTAGTCGTAGTCACCATAGACTTCGGGGATGCCCCATTGCTCCGCCGTGGCTTTGGCCGACGTGGTGGAGCCGCAGATCGCCGTCACCTGGATTCCGAGGCGTTTGAGGGCCTCGATGTGGACGGGGCCGATGAACCCGGTGCCGATGACACCGGCGCGGAGCGTGTGGAGGGGCTTGGGCATGGAACGAGTGTGAACGCCGTCGTCGTGGAATGGCAAAACAAGAGAGGCCGTGAACTGACTGCCGCCGCCTCGGCAAAGCAGATGCGTCAGCCGAACTTCTGCCCGGCCTTGAGCGGGAAACCTCGGAGAAAGTCTCCGGCCTTGAGCCGCTTGCCGCCTTCGCGCTGCATCTCGCGGATCCGCAGACAGCCGGTGCCGCAGGCCACGAGAAGGCCTGCGTCGTCGGCCGACAGAATGGTTCCCGCTGTTCCGTGGGCTTCTTCCGCCGATGTCTGGAAAATCTTCAACAGGCTGCGCTCGCTGATTTCAGGGAGCTGGGTGAAGGCACCTGGCCAAGGGGTGAAGGCGCGGATGCGGTTCCAGCTCGCCATGGCTGGAAGGTTCCAGTCGATGCGCCCATCGTCCTTCGTGATCTTCCTGGCGTAGGTCATTCCCTCGGTCGGCTGAGGGCGGGGAACAATCAAGCCGGCTGCGTAGTCGGGTATCGTCTTCACCAGCAATTCTCCCCCGAGTTGGGCGAGCCGATCATGCAGCGATTGGCCGTCGTCATCCGGTTGGATCTCCGTCTCGACGGTGCGGAGCGTCGGTCCCGTATCGAGACCGGCATCCATCTTCATGATGGTCACGCCGGTGGCGGCATCGCCCTCGGCGATGGCCCACTGGATCGGAGCGGCCCCGCGATGGCGTGGAAGAAGCGACGTGTGGACGTTGAGGCAACCGAGCCGGGGAATATCCAGCAGCGCCTGGGGAAGGATCTGGCCGTAGGCGGCGACCACGATGAGGTCGGGTGCGATCTGCCCAAGCTGTTCCAGGAATTCCGGCAGTCTGGCCTTCGCAGGCTGCAGCACCGGCACGCCGGCGGTTTCAGCCACCTGCTTGACCGGGGTGGGAACAAGCTGGAGGTCGCGACCCCTCGGTTTGTCCGGTTGGCTGACGACCGCGATCACGCGGCAGCCGGGCCATGTGAGGAGTGCGCGAAGGCTGGAGCAGGCCAGATCGGCCGTGCCCATGAAGACGACCTTCAAGGGCGATCCCGGGGAATTCATGGCGGCCGGGGACTAGGCGAGCTGCTCGATCCGAACCGATTGGATCTCGATGAAGGGGATCCGCTCGACGGCGCTGGCGTTGCCCGCGTCGACGAAGAGTTCGAGATAGGTCTGCTCGATCATGCTCACCTTGGTGCCGATGAAGACGCCCCGGTGGGTATCGAAAACGAGCTGTTTGCCTACGGCGTCCGACGCGGGGACGGTCTTCAGAAAAGGACCGAGCTTCGTCTCGAAGAACCGCCGGTTGAAGACGACCTTGCCGCGTTCAAACACGCTCAGAATCGTCGGCACGCTGGCCGGCGGTGTCTGCTTGTCGGACTTCGACGTGTTGCCGGTGTTGCCGCGTCGGCGCTGGTTTGTTTCCGAGTGTTGGATCTGGTCTTCCTGGGCTTCCAACCGGGTGCCCTTGAGGTCGAGCGAGAGGCTGGAATTTTCCTCCCCATCCTCGATCAACTCGGATCGCCTGGACCCGAACATCGAGGGTGGAGCCAGGAAGAAAACGATCGGCGCAACGATGGGAAGGACGGCGGCTCCTCCCAAGGCGATTCCCAGCGAGAGCCTGCGGTAGATGGCGATCTCGTAGGTCGCAAAGAGATTGGCGCAGTAGGCGACGAACAACAGGAACAACCCCAGTCCCGAGCCGAACATTCCGAACAGGCCCGTTGTCCCCGTGGGCCGGGATGGGCGTTCTGGATCGGTCAGCAACACCTTCTTCACATCCTTGGGACCGGTATCTCCAAACGGCAGGAAGGGCTCGACCTGTTCCCGGTCGCGGGCGTTGCGTGCCTTGTCGCGGAGTTCCACGAGCGATTCCTGGGAGATCTTGCCCCAGGCGATTGTCTGGAAATTCCCGTCGGCCATCCGGACCACGAGCCCCCGGTCGGTGTAGGTGTTGACGTCTCCCGAGGTCGTGCTGCCGTCCGCCATTTTCAGGCTGATCGGTTCCGCGCCCGCCGAAAATGCCGCGATGATGCCCAAGGCGAGAAGGACGGTGGTTTTTCGCATCCAAGTCATGCTTTGCGGAGTGGTTAACAAATGGGCCCGGCGGGCGGAAGCGTTTTCCCATCCCATTGCCCGAGTTCGGAGGCCAATTCCTCCACAGACCAACGTCGCTGCCGACGTCCCAGACGATCTGCGGCCGCTCCATGTTCCCAGACCGCGTAGGCGATCGTCTTCGCCAAATCGTCCTGCAGCCGCCTTTGTCCCAGCAATCCGCCGAGGAATCCGGCCAGCAGATCCCCGGAGCCGCCCTGGGCCAGTCCGGGGTTGCCGGAGCTGTTCACGGAAATCGGCCCTGTGCTGCGGCCGATCAATGTCTGATGGCCCTTCAACATCACATGGCAACCACCGAGACGTTCGCTGAGCCGGCGAAGAGCGCCGTTGCGGTCGGACAGGACTTCGGGGGTTGTGATGCCCAACAAGCGGGCGGCTTCGCCGGGATGCGGAGTGATCACGCGCAGCTCTGGAAAAAGGGACTCGCCGATCAGATCGAGGGCATTGGCGTCGGCCACAACCGGGAACGGCGCGGATCTCCAGCTTTCAGCGATCGCGGACTTCAGGCGCGGAGGAATCGCCGGCGATGCCAGTCCCGGACCGACGACGAGGGCCGACAGATTCTCCGGAAGACCGGCTGAGGATTCCCATGAGCGCACCATGGCGGACTGGAGCTGGCTCGCGATGGGGAGATAGACGGCTTCCGGGGTCATCACCGTGACGAGTCCGGCACCGGATCGTTGCGCGCCGCGCGCCGCGAGCACGGCCGCCCCGTGGTAGCCGGGGCTCCCGGCGATGACGCCGACATGGCCGAAGCCGCCCTTGTGCGATGTCACCGAACGCCTCGGGGGAAACCCAAGGAAATCCTCCGCCCGGCTCCAGACCAGCTCGGAGCCTGGATGAGGGGCCGCGTGGTCGTCCGCGATCAAGCCGATGCCTTCGATCACTTCCAGTCTTCCGACGTAGTCCACGGCGTTCGGGATGAACATTCCGCGCTTTGGTGCACCGAGCGTGAAGGTGATTCCCGCGCGGATGGCGGCTCCGTGCGCAAGACCCGTGTCCGCATCCAGCCCGCTGGGAATGTCCACGGCGACGATGGGCGAGGGAGAACGATTGACCGCCTCGATCAGCCTGAGCCAGCGGTCGTCGAGCGGCCGGTTCAACCCGATGCCGAAGAGCCCGTCAACCACGAGGTCCGCTGCGGCGGCTCGCGAACGCTCCCATTGTTTCAAGCCGGTCTCCGGGTCGTGGCAATCGATCAACTGGACTTGGAAGTCGCCCAGATGGCTGGCGCAGGCCCGCGTGTCGTCGCCGTTGTGGCCCTTGCCGGCGAGGAGGGCGATCCGTGAACCCGGAGGCGCCAACTCTCGGAGACGGCCCGCGAGCAGTGCCCCCACCCGGGTGATCACATCGGCCGGCTTCGTGCCCGTGGCCCATGTCGCCTTCTCCCATGACCGCATGTCCGCGACGCTGAGAACGGGCAGGGGCATATGAGCTTCGTCCGGGGTCAGCCCTTCTTGCCGGCTTTGCGGTCGTAGAGGGACGCCACCTGCTTGGCGTAGCCGTTGTAGAGCTGGGTCCGGTCGCGGTCGCCGGTGTCGATCATCCGCTCCGTCGCCTGGGACCAGCGTGGATGCGGGACATCGGGATCGACGTTGCTCTCGAAGGGATATTCCTGCGGCTGCAAGTCCTCCCACAACGTCTTCGGCTGCTCCGCCACGAACTCGATCCGCGAGATGGACTTGATGCTCTTGTAGCCATACTTCCACGGCACGATCAGGCGGATGGGCGCGCCGAACTGCTTGGCCAGCGGCTTGCCGTAGACGCCAGTGACCATAAGCGTCAAAGGGTTCATGGCTTCGTCGAGCCGGAGCCCTTCACGGTAGGGCCAGGGATAACGCGGCTGCCTGACGATGCCGGGCATCTGGTCGGGCTTCGACGCCGTCAGCATCCGGACGAACTTCGCTTCGGCCTTGGGCTTGGCAAACTCGATCAGCTTGCTCAGCTGAAAACCGGTCCAGGGAACGATCATCGCCCACGCTTCCACGCAGCGGAACCGGTAGACGCGTTCCTCCACGCCGAACTTCGCGGCCAGTTCCATGGCGTCGATCGTCACGGGGTTTTCGCACAGCCCCGTGATCTCGATCGGCCACGGTGTCGTGGTGAACTTGTCGACGTATTTGTGGACGTCCTTTTGAAGGGTGAACTCGTAGAAGTTGTTGTAGGTCGAAGCGACGCGCTCGTTGGTCAAGGACCAGCCCGGATTGAACTCGGGATTGCGCTTGGCCGGCCATCCGGCCGCCTTGGCCTCGGCGGCAAAACCCTCGATGCCCCCCGCCACCAAGCCGGCCGCGCCCAATCCAGCGGCGGCCATCTGCCGGAGGAAATCGCGGCGTTGCAGGAAGACCTTCTCGGGCGTGGCAAGCCGTTCGGGAATGAACCAATCAGGGCGGTGGAGGATGTTGGCCATGGCTCGAAGATGACGCAGGACAACGCGGCTGCAAAAGGGATTTTAGACGGAAGGGCACCACGTTTTCATGGTCGCCGATCAACGCGGCTTGAGATGGGGCCGGAGGACGGGGATCCAAAGTTCATAGCCCTTGCGGTTCATGTGGAGTTTGTCGTCGCGGAAGATGTCCGGCTTGGGTGCGCCGTCGGCTCCGAGCATGACCTGCGTGATGTCGACGTAGGCCCGCCGGCGATCTTCCGCCATGAACCTCTGGATCTCTGCGTTGGCCTGCAGGATCTGTCCACGTTGGGTCCACCGGGCGGGGTTCAGGGCGATCGACACATAGGTGACCTGCGTCTTCGGAAGCTCGCGATGGATGCGTTCAACGACGGCCTTCAAGTCGCCGACGACCTCGGCGACGGGCTTCTTCGCGTTGAGATCGTTGCCGCCGCAATAGATCAGCAACTGCCGCGGTTGATACTTCAGGATCAGCCGCTCGAAATGCTCCCGAACGTCGCTCAACTGCGAACCGCCGAACCCGGTGTTGACGATGCCGAGGCCGGGGAAGTCGGTCGTGACATTGGTCCAAAATCGGAACGACGAACTGCCGGTGAAGACGATGGGATTCTTCGGCGGCGGATTGGCGGCCTCCTTCGCCTCGAAGGCCATCAACTCCTTCGCATACTTGTTCGTCGCGGCCAGCGGCGGCAGCACGACCGGGGCGGTGGGCGTGGACTTGCAACCGCTTCCCGCGAGGAGGAGCAGGGCGGATGCGAGTGTGAGCAGCAGGCGCGTGGGGTTCATGTGGGCAAGTGTGGAGGAAGGAGTCCGGCGCACCCAAGCGCGAAGTGGAGCGGGATGGCGCTTGGAACTCGTTGGCCCTGTCACCAGGCTTTCCCCATGCCGGCGCTTGATCCGCGATACATCAACAGCCTCGTCCGCTCCGCCCTGCGCGAGGACATCGGACGGGGCGACGTCACCACGCTGTCGACCGTGCCACGAAGCCACCAGTCCTCCGCCGAGATGCGCGCGCGGGAGCCTTTGGTCCTCGCCGGAATCGCCTTCGCCCAGGCGGCTTTCCGCCAGCGGTCCATCGGCGTCAAACTCAAGGCGGACGCGAAGGACGGAGACCTCGTGGAAGCCGGCCAGACGCTCCTCGGCATCTCCGGTTCGTCGCAGGCTCTGCTTTCGGCGGAACGCGTCGCGCTCAATTTCGTCCAGCAACTTTCCGGCGTTGCCACGCTCACCCGGAAGTTTGTCGACGCGGTCGCCGGCACCGGGGTCAGGATCCTCGACACACGCAAGACCACGCCCGGATTGCGGCTCGTCCAGAAATACGCCGTCACCTGTGGCGGCGGTGAAAACCACCGCATCGGCCTGTGGGATCGCGTGCTCATCAAAGACAACCATCTCGTCGCCGTGCGCGACGCCAAGCCCAACGCCATCGCCGCCGCCGTGGCGCGGGCGCGCGCGAAGCATCCCAGGCTCAAGGTCGAGGTGGAGGCGGACACTTTGGAGCAGGTCGCGCAGGCCGTGGCCGCCGGGGCCGACATCATCCTGCTCGACAACATGACCAACGCGGAGCTCCGCGAAGCCGTGAAGATCGTCGGCCGAAAGGCCAGGACCGAAGCCAGCGGAGGCGTGAATCTCAAGACCGTCCGTGAGATCGCGGAGACCGGCGTCGATTTCATCTCCGTCGGAGCCCTCACGCATTCCGC
>JAYTUE010000202.1:0-4536 GCA_043744715.1 Verrucomicrobiota bacterium
GGTTGCGGTCAGCTTGGCGTTCTTGCTCTTGTTCATGGGTGCTTTCAGTTTTGCCCCCCACCCCCAAAAGGTGTCCATCAATCCGGGTTAAGACCAGGCACGTCACTCTCAGGCTCTTCCGACCCTAGGAAGCCTTCGGTTGGCGAACGCCGAAGCCCGTAGGGCTGTCCTGTCTATAGCTGCGTTTGGCTACCCTCGACACCAAGCTCCGGTAGGAGCGGCCTGTGGGCCATGGGCGAGATCGAAGGTTTTGTTTTGATCGGCCCCGAGTTGTCTGTCTGAAGGCCGCTCCTGACGGAGCTTGGGGGACGTGAGATCCGTCGACGCTATAGACAGGTGGCTCCCACGGAGCCGAGAACCAAGAGGGGGGATTCAACTGGTAAGCTGACTTTGGAATTGGATCCCCACACTTACTTCCATCCACTTTGCCAATTGGCCTCTCGTGCTGTCGTGCTTCAGACTCTCCGCATGTCCGCCAGCAGTCCGTCATCGTCCGAGTCCGCCAAAGTCGTTTCGCCGGCCGTCCTAAGCCGGCTTCGCACCCTCGTTGCGCCGGAGGATTTCCTCACCTCTCTTGAGGATCTCATCCCGTATTCCTTCGACGCCACCGCCGCCATGTCCGCCATGCCGAGCGTCGTCGTCTTTGTGCGGACGACGGAGCAGGTGTCGCAGATCCTCAAGCTGGCCAATGATACCGGCACGCCCGTGGTCACGCGCGGTTCCGGCACCGGCCTGAGCGGCGGCTGCATTCCCAGCGCCGGTTGCATCATCCTCTGCACCGTGCGGATGGACCGCATCCTCGAACTCGACCGCGCCAATCTCACCCTCATGTCCGAGCCGGGTGTGACCACGCTCGCCATCGCCGATGCTGCCTTGGCTGCCGGGCTCTTCTACCCGCCTGATCCCGGCTCGATGAAGATCTCCACCATCGGCGGCAACGTGGCGGAGAACTCGGGCGGTTTGCGCGGGCTCAAATACGGCGTGACCCGCAACTACGTCATGGGCTTGGAAGTGGTCCTGCCTTCCGGCGAGATCATCTTCTCCGGAAACAAGTGCGTGAAGGACGTGGCCGGGTATTCGTTGAAGGACCTTTTTATCGGCTCGGAAGGCACGCTCGGCGTCGTCACCAAGGTGCTGCTGCGCCTCATCCCGAAGCCGCAGGCGAAGAAGACGATGGTCGCCATCTTCGACCAGATGGACGCCGCGGCCGACGCCGTCTCGGCCATCATCGCGGCGCAGATCATCCCATGCACGCTGGAGTTCCTCGACCGGACGACGATCCGCTGCGTGGAAGACTACGCCAAGATCGGCCTGCCGACCGACTGCGAGGCGCTGCTGCTCATGGAGACGGACGGCCATCCGGCCGTCGTGGCCGAGGAAGCGGCCGCCATGGAACGCATCTGCCGCGAACAGGGGAGCCGTGAGGTCCGCGTGGCCGCGAACGACGCGGAGGCGAACAATCTGGCCAGCGCCCGCCGGGCCGCATTCTCCGCGCTGGCCCGTGTCGCGCCGACGACGATCCTCGAGGACGCCACCGTTCCGCGCAGCGAGCTGGCCCGCATGATCCGCTTCGTTGAAGGCGTTGCGCGGAAATACAAGCTGCGCGTCGGCACCTTCGGCCACATGGGCGACGGCAACCTTCATCCGACTTTCCTGACGGACGAGCGGAACAAGGAGGAGATGCACCGGGTGGAACTGGCCTTCCGTGAGATCTTCGACGAGACCGTGCGCCTTGGCGGCACGATCACCGGGGAACACGGCGTCGGTCTGGCGAAGAAGTTCTACCTACGCCGCGCTCTCGGCGACGGACCCGTCGAAGCCATGAAACTCTTCCGGCGCTCGCTCGATCCGAAGGGCATCCTGAATCCCGGCAAGATGTTCGACTGAGAGGTCCCGGTGGCGCAGGCCCCAGGCCTGTTCTTTTCGGCGTCCTCGCTGTTTTCAGTGGGTAACCATGCGTCTTGCGGCTCCGAGTTGCTCTGGACTGCTCGACCGCGTTCTCCCGCACCCCCTCCCTCTCCCAGCGGGAGAGGGCGGGGGTGAGGGAGAACGGCCAGCCAACCACGGGCGCGAACGGCCCCACCAACCCACTGAAAACAGCGAGGAACCACCCTGGTCTTGTAGGCCCGGTCCCCTGACCGGGCGTTCTTTGACGGGCGTTGTTAAGCCTGGTGGGAGGTGCCGGGCTTCAGGTCGCTGCGCTTCTGCGTGTTTTTCAACAGCCGCACGGCGCCCACGACGACGAAGACGAACAGCGTGATGGCGATGGTGGTGGCGATCCACTGCCAGATTTTTCCTTGGGACTTGAGCGCGTCGATCCGGGCCTTTTCTTCCTGATGGGAAAGGGCGAGATCCTGTTCCGCCCGCTTGATCACGTCTTCGTCGCGCAGCACGAGCAGCAGCCACGAGCTTTCGGCGTTCCGGAAAACGGGGGGAAGTTTGGCGAGTTGCTCCCCAGTCGGTGCTCCGAACTCCAGCTGCCTCCAGAAGGCCGCCGTCTCCTGTGTCCAGACGCGGACCACCCCGTTGTTCTTGGCGAGCGTCTGGGTCCGTTCCCACATCACGGGACGGACCGCATCGGCCGAGCCGAAGTCGGGGATCGTCTCGCTGTGCATCCACGCGTCCTTGCCGACGACCCGGATGCCGATGGCCGCGATGAGGCCTCCGAGCGGATCCTCGATCACCTGGAACTCGGTGAACCTCGGCTCCAGCTCGGCATGGGGTATCCCGGTGGTCCGCCACATCTCCTGAAGGGCGGGCAGGTCGTCCGAGGTGGCGCGTCGTCCGCGAAGATCGTCGTAGTCCATGGTCGTTTATGGGGCATGAAACGCGCCCCGGATCGGTGGGGAAAGAGGGTCAGCCATTGAGCCAGCCTCTCAGCACGTCGGCGTCGCGTTTCAGGTTCTGTCGAAGCACCTCGCCTTTGCCGTGGGCGTATTCGTGGTGCTGGCAAACGGGACCCGTGTAGCCGGATTCCTTGAGCCACTTGAAGAAGCTGCGGTTCACCATGCCTTCTCCGAAGCGGACCCACTCGACCTTCCACTGGCCGTCCGTCTTCTGCCAGACGAAGTCCTTGGCGAAGACGGCGGCGAAATGCGGCCGGGCCAACCGGGCTTCGTTCGGCCACGACAGGCCGCCCTCGATCGTCGCGTGGCCGATGTCGAAGCAGAAACCGGCGGACGGCAGATCGTTGATCATCGACCACGCGTCCCAGATGCCCGCGCCCACGGAGTCCGAGCCGGAATGGTTCTGGAAACCGGCGGTCATCCCCAGCTCCATGGCGAGCGCGGCGATGTCCTTCAGCCGGGCCCGCACTTCCGCCAACTGCCTGGGGAAAGGAGTGGTCTTGTCGTATTTGAAGAAGCCGAGGCGGAAGATCCGGATGCCGAGCTTGGCCGAAGCGCGGAGGACGCGTTCGTTGAGCGCGTTGACCTCCGTGACTTCGGTGGTGGCGATGGTGATCTCCTTGCCTGCCTTCTTCAGGGCTTCGGCCATCTTCGGCAGGTCGTCCTCCACGCGGTCGGGTTTGACGTGGCCGCTCTTGGTCCGGATGCCGAGTTCCACGCCGTCCCAACCGGCGAAGGAAACGACGTCGGCCGTCTCCTCCGGGCTGAGCGTGTCGAAGGGTTTGGTGAAACCGATCAGCTTGTTACGCGCGGCGGCCGGCACGGCGGCGAAGAGGGCAGGGGAGGAACCCAGGGCCACGGTGGCGGCAGTTCCGGCGGCGAGGAAATGGCGGCGGTTCATGGGCGAAGGTTATCCACCAAGGACCCGAAGGAACGCGAAGAGAAAAAGAGCGGAGAAGAACGGTGTCGGTGCCGGCCAACGAACCCTCGTCCACGCCCGCCGAGACCGGGGAAACGCCCGTCGAAGTCCCGACCTCGGCGACCCCGGGCGCGGCAAGGGTGGTTCATCCGCGAAGGGCGCGAAGGAGGAAGGCGAAATCGGCGGCGGATTTCGGGGCGAGGCCGTGGTTCTTGAAGCGCACGTCGTCGCCCATCGCATCGGTGGGATCCCAGCGGTAGCTGAAAGGCGGGTTGGCTGACGATGGCGTCGAAGCTCGGCTTCTTCGCCGGGTTCAGCTCGCGCAGCGTGTCCCAATCGTTGAGCATGGTGTCGCCGTGGAAGGTTTCGAACTCCGTGTCCTTCACCCCATGCAGCAGCATGTTCATGCGGGCGAGGTTGTAGGTGGTGATGTTCTTTTGTTTCGGCGGCTACCCCTGCCGCATCACCCTACGGGCTCGCTGGCGCGAGACCAAAACAGCGCTGCTCCCCGCGCTGTTTTGTCCTGCCCGTAGATTTTGCCGATGGTGCCGTCTTCCTTCTTCATGCGCTTGCGCACGTTCAGGAGCAGGGAGCCGGAGCCGCAGGCGAAGTCGAGCACGCTCTCCAGACGCTTCTTCGTCCCCGTCTTCGGTTCCTGGCTGTCCAGTGTGACGATGGCGGAGAGCAACGGTGTCCACAGATGGAGTTTCAAAGTGAGGCATAGAGGGTGGTGAGGCGGGGCACAGCGGCGGCTTCCGTGAGGTTTTCCTG
>JAYTUE010000203.1:0-17808 GCA_043744715.1 Verrucomicrobiota bacterium
CTTTCCGTCTCGGCCGGCCCTTGAGATTTCTCTCGAACATCAAATGAAACTGACGCTCACCCTGCTTTCCCTCCTCGTGACCGGCCTGGCCGGAATTGCCGCCGAAGGAGGCTGGTCCTTTCCGTGCCCGACCAACGAGATCGCGCGCTACACCGCGCACCGCGCGGCCGGGCCGATCAAGATCGACGGCAAACTCGACGAGGCTTCGTGGAAGACCGCTCCGGCGTCGCCGAGGTTCGTCGACATCATCACCGGCAAGCCCGCGCTCCACGACACCCGCGCCACGGTCATGTGGGACGACGAGAACCTCTACGTCGGCTACCGGGTGCAGGAGCCGCATCTGAAGGCGAAATACACCAACCAGAACGACCCGATCTACTACGACAACGACGTCGAGCTCTTCATCGCCGGCCGCGACGGCTACTACGAATTGGAGCTGAACGGCTACAACACGGCCTACGAGGTCTTCTTCATCTGGAACGACGCCCACGACAAGGCCGGCTTCTCCAAAGCACCCGAGTTCCCCAAGTCCGACTGGGTCCCGTTTAACGGCGTCGGCTTCACCAACCACGTCCGCGGGGGGCGCATGGGGAACTTCAAGTGGACCTTTCCCGGCAAGAAGACGGCCGTGCACCTCGACGGCACGGTCAATGACGACCGCGACAAGGATCGCGGCTGGACCGTCGAGGTGGCGCTGCCGTGGAAAGGCATGAAGTGGCTGGCGACCGACGGCCGCGCTTTGCCGCCGAAGCAAGGCGACGTGTGGCGCATGGATTTCTCCCGCTTCAACACCTACAAGGCGCCCGCTCCGGCCAACGATTCCGGCGGCTGGGTCTGGACGCGCCACGGCGTGTGGGATTCGCACATCCCCGAGTGCTTCGCCTACATCCAGTTCTCCACCAACCCGGTTCCGGCGACCGTGCGCGCCGGCAGGTAGCCGGCGGCTTGGCGAAAGCCGGAGAGGTTCAAGCGGAAACGTGGTCCGCCTCGCGGTGGTCAATGATCACGGAAACAAAACGGGGCCATGGCGGCCTTGCGCGGCGCGTTGATTGGCAGCCATGCTTTCAAAATGTCCGCGACGCTGGTCGTCAATGAAATCTATCTGAGCCTGCAGGGCGAAAGCACCTTCGCCGGGCTCCCGTGCGTCTTTGTCCGGCTCACGGCCTGCAATCTCCGCTGCTCCTACTGCGACACGGCCTACGCCTTCACGCAGGGCGCGAAGATGACGGTCGACGAGGTGCGGGCGAAGATCGACGAGCTGGCGAGGCCTTATGGAATGACGAAGCCAGAAGGCCAAAGGCCAAAGGCGGCTGGCGATTCGGGCGTTGGCCTTCTGGCTTCGTCGTTGCCCCTGGTCGAGTTCACCGGGGGTGAACCGTTGCTCCAGCCCAATGCTCTTCCCCTGATGGCCCGGCTCTGCGACGAAGGCTTCACCGTGCTGGTCGAGACCAGCGGAGCCATCGACATCTCGAAATGCGACCCGCGCATCCGCCGCATCATGGATCTCAAGTGCCCCAGCAGCGGCGAATCGGAGCGGATGCACTGGGCGAACATCGGGCACCTGCGGGCGACCGATGAGATCAAGTTCGTCATCGGCACCGAGCAGGACTACGCGTGGTCCAAGGAGCAGATCGCCAAGCACCGATTGGATCGCATCTGTCCGCTGCTCTTCTCATGGGTGGCACCGCTGCTGCCGCATCAGCAGGACAAATCGCTGAAACGCGTTCCGGCCGATCATGTGGCCATCGGCCGGAAGGATCTGGTGGAGCGGATCGTGGCGGATGCGTTGCCAGTGCGTTTCCAGCTCCAGATGCACAAGTTCATCTGGCCGCCTGATCAGAAGGGGGTGTGAAGCTTCAGATCCGATGAACACCCGGAAGACACTCCAGCTCCTTCGGGACTACGAATCGCGGAACGTCACCTTCGTAGATCCGGAGGGCGGATGGCCGATCGTCTGGGCGAAGGCGAAGGGCTCCCATGTCTGGGATGTGGAGGGGCGGAAGTATCTCGATCTCACCGCCGCGTTCGGCGTAGCCGCCGCGGGTCACGCGAACGCCGCCGTGGTCCGTGCCGGCCGGAAGCAGATGGGAACGCTGCTTCATGCCATGGGCGACGTGCATCCGCATTCACTCAAGGCGGAACTCGCCCGGGAACTGAGCCGGATTACATTCGGACGCTGGAGCCGCTCCCATCCGGCATCAGGCATCCGGCATCCGGCATCCGGAAAAATCATCTTCTGCAACTCGGGCTTCGAGGCGGTCGAAGCGGCGTTGAAGACAGCCTTTCTCGCCACGGGCAAGTCGCGCGTTGTCGCGTTTGAAGGTGGCTACCACGGCCTCGGCTATGGGGCTTTGAGCACCACCCATCGCGGCCACTTCCGCGATCCCTTTCGGCGGCAGTTGAGGGAGTTCGCGGATTTCATCCCGTTCCCCGGTTGCGGCGGCTGCGACTGCCTCGTAGGCCGGGCGTCCGCGCCCGGCCAGAATGGCTTTCGGCACGCGCACACAGACGCAGAGTTGAACAGCGCCAACTGGCCGGGCGAGGACGCCCGGCCTACGCAGGATTGCCCCGCTCTCGCTGGCATCGAAGCGGCGCTCGAAAAACTCATGAGGCGCGGCGACGTGGGCGCGGTGCTGGTCGAGCCGATGCAGGCGCGGGGCGGCATCCGGATTCCGCCGCCGGAGTTTCTGCGAAACCTGCGAAAGCGCTGCGACGAATCAGGGGCGTTGCTGATCGTCGATGAGATCTACACCGGCTTCGGGCGGACGGGCCGCTGGTTTGCCTGCGAATATGGCGGAGTCGTCCCCGACCTGATCTGCCTAGGTAAGGCTTTGACCGGCGGCTTCCCCCTTTCGGCCTGCGTCGGGCGCGCCGACCTGATGGATCGGGCCTGGCCGGCTTCAAACGGAGAAGCCATCCACACGAGCACCTTCCTCGGTCATCCTGTCGGCTGCGCCATGGCGCTGGCGCAGTTGCAGGAACTGAAACGCCTCAAGCTCCCGGCGTGCAGCGCGAAGCTCGGCGACTTGCTGCTGGCCGAATTGCGTTCCCTGCGTTCGAAGACTCTCACGTTGCACGCCCGTGGCAGCGGGCTGATGGCCGGACTGGAGCTTCGCCGACGTGATGGTTCTCCGGCGACCGTGGAGTCGCTCCGCATCATCAAGCAGCTGCTCCATGAAGGATTCATCTTCCTGCCCGAGGGCGAGCACGCGAACGTGATAGGGATCACTCCGCCGCTCACAATCTCCGAACGCGACCTGCTCCGAGCGGTGAAGGCGCTTGCGAATGCCCTGCGAACCGTGGACTCCTAGACAAACTCCGACGCATGACCCTATCCGAAATACGGGACACCCTGACGAGCCGGGGCATCCAGCTCACGAAGTCGCTTGGCCAGAATTTTCTCCATGATGGCAACCAGCTCCGGCGCATTGTCGAGGCGGCCGATCTCCATCCCGGCCAACGCGTGTTGGAGATTGGCCCCGGCCTGGGACCGTTGACCGAACTGCTGGTCGAGAAAGGCTGCCACGTCGTGGCCGTCGAGAAGGACTCGCGGCTCGTGGAGGTTCTCGAAGAACGGTTCTACGGACGGGACAAACTCATCCTCCTTCATGCGGACGCGCTTGAGGAGTTGGAGGAAGTCTCGAAGGACTGGTCCTCCTGGAAGCTGGTTTCCAACCTCCCCTATTCCGTCGCATCGCCGATCCTGGTCGAGCTCGCGATGTCGCCCGGCTGCCCGCAGCTGATGGTGACGACGCTCCAACTGGAGGTCGCCCAGCGGATCATGTCGAAGGCGGGCGACGACGCCTACGGCATCCTTTCGCTCCTGCTCCAGCTGCGTTACAAGCCGACTTCCAGTTTCAAAATTTCGGCGTCCTGTTTCTTCCCGGTGCCCGACGTGGATTCCGCCTGCATCGTGCTTGTCCGGCGTGACCAGCCGCTGCTGCGGGCGGGTCCGCAGACCAAGGTGTTCGCGCAGGTCGTGAAGCAGGCCTTTTCGCAGCGGCGGAAGATGATGCTGAAACTCCTGCGGGAGCGATGGCCCGACCTTCCATGGGAGGCGTTTTTCACCGAGCTCGGCGTGAACCCGATGGCGCGGGCGGAGGAGGTGAGTCTGGAGCAGTTTGTGGAGTTGACCCGCAAGGTTTCGGCGTGAGCGAGGAGATCTTCGACATCGTCAACGATCGCGACGAAGTGGTCGGCCGCGACACAAGGAGAAGGGTTCATCAGCTGGGGCTGCAACATCGGGCCGTCCACGTTCTCGTCTTCAACCGCCGGGGCGAACTTTTCCTGCAGAAGCGTTCCATGCTGAAGGACAACCATCCCGGCGTCTGGGACACGTCGTCCGCCGGGCACTTGGACTCGGGCGAAGATTACGATGCGTGCGCCGTCCGGGAGCTGCGCGAGGAGCTGGGCTGGGCCATCGCCGAAGCCCCGGAACGCCTCTTCAAGATCGCCGCCTGCGAGGACACCGGGATGGAACACGTCTGGGTCTACCGCCTCGAAGCCGAGGGGCCGTTTGAGCTTCAAGCGTCGGAGATCGATCGCGGCGACTGGTTTCATCCGGAAGCGATCACCGGCTGGATCGCCCGGCGGCCGGAAGATTTTGCGCCGGGGTTTCGGCTGATCTGGGGGATGCTTGGGAGGATGGCGAAACATCCAACAACCAACATCGAACACTGAACATCGAAGGGCCGAGCGTTCCGTGTCGGTTGTTCAATGTTGGATGTTCGATTTTCCCCTTTCCCGGTTCCTCACTCGAAGACCGTCCCGGCTGGCCGCTCGACTAGATGCAGCAGGTTGCCGTCGCAGTCGTTGAAGAACAGCACGCGCCCCCCGCCGCCCGCCGGTTTCACCGGTTCGCTGAAACGCACGCCGCGTGATTCGAGCTCCGCCTTGGCCGATTCGATCGAGGCGACGCGGAGCGCGAGATGCCGGAATCCGTTGAGTTTGTTGTCCGCCGTTTCCTTCACGGCGAAGTCCCCCTCGTAGATCTCCAGCATCACCCCGCCGACGAGCCGGACGAAGAACGCGGGAGGCGTCTGGCCGTTGTCGAAGACCAGATCTGCCCCGAGAACGGCGACATACCAGTCCTTGAGGACCACGGGATCGTGGGATGGGAGGCCAATGTGCTCAACTTTCAGTTCCATGCGTCCGATTAAACTCCAGGCAGCGGTTGCGAGAAGCGGAAACATCCGGTCGGGCGCTCCGATGGGGGCGGTGTGCTTGACGCTCCCTGACCCCTCCACTAGTTTGCCGCGGCTCCAGAAAAGCCCGTAAACATGCAGAATTTTTTGATTCCCAACGTCATCGAGCAGACCGGCCGCGGCGAACGCGGCTATGACATCTACTCCCGTCTGCTCGTCGACCGCATCGTGTTCCTCGGAACACAGGTCGACGACATGGTGGCCAACGTCATCATCGCGCAGTTCCTTTTCCTGCAGATGACGGATCCGAAGAAGGATATCCACCTCTACATCAATTCCCCCGGCGGAAGCGTCACGGCCGGCCTCGCGATCTATGACACGATGCAGTTCATGACCTGCGACGTGAACACCTACTGCATCGGCCAGGCCGCCAGCATGGGCGCCGTCCTCCTCGCGGGCGGGACCAAGGGCAAACGCTTCTCGCTGCCGAACTCGAACATCATGATCCACCAGGTCCTCGGCGGTGCCGAAGGACAGGCCAGCGATGTCGAGATCCGCGTCAAATACATGCTCAAGCTGAAGCAGCGCTTGAACTCCATCCTCGCCCACCACACCGGCCAGCCCTACGACGTCGTCGAGAAGGCCTGCGACCGCGACAACTTCATGAGCGCGGAAGAGGCGAAGAATTTCGGCCTCGTCGATGCCGTCATCAGCTCCCGCAAGGAAGTTCCCGGCCTGCCCGAAACCACTTCGGTCGTTCCGTGAGGCCCCGACATGGCCCGGCCCACCAACATCACGCTGTGCAGCTTCTGCGGGAAATCCCACGCCGAAGTCCGCAAGCTCATCGCCGGCCCCGGGGTCTACATCTGCGACAACTGCGTCAACCTCTGCAAGAGCGTCCTGGACAAGGAGCTCTCCGTCGACCAGAAGCGCGGCCAGGCGAAGTTCAAGATCCCGAAGCCGGTCGACATCCGCCGTCGCCTCGACGTGATGTGCATCGGGCAGGACCACGCCAAGAAGGTCCTCTCGGTTGCCGTCCACAACCACTACAAGCGCATCGCGAGTGACAACGTCCTCTCGGCCGCCGACAGCGAGGAGCGCCCCGGCGGCGCCGGGCTCCAGGAGGATGTCGAACTGGAGAAGAGCAACATCCTGCTCATCGGCCCGACCGGCTCCGGCAAGACCCTTCTGGCCAAGACCCTCGCCAAGGTGCTCGACGTGCCCTTCGCCATCGCCGACGCGACAACGCTGACCGAGGCCGGCTATGTCGGCGAAGACGTGGAGAACATCATCCTGCGGCTGCTCCAGAACGCCGACTACGACGTGAAGAAGGCGCAGATGGGCATCATCTACATCGACGAGATCGACAAGGTGGCGCGCAAGACGGAGAACGTCTCCATCACCCGCGACGTCTCCGGCGAAGGAGTCCAGCAAGGGCTCCTTAAGATTCTGGAAGGCACCATCTGCAACGTCCCCCCGCAGGGCGGGCGCAAGCACCCGCAGCAGGAATACATCCGGGTCGACACGACCAACATTCTCTTCATCTGCGGAGGCGCGTTCGTCGGCCTTGAACGCATCATCCAGCGTCGCATCGGCCACCGGGTGATGGGTTTCGCCGGCCAGGAAAAGAACGTCCAGTCCTCCTCCCTCTCGCGTGAGGAAGTCATGCACCAGGTCGAGCCCGAGGACCTGATCGGCTTCGGATTCATCCCCGAGTTCATCGGACGTCTGCCGGTTTCCACCGTTCTCGACCAGCTCACGGAGGATCAGCTCGTTTCCATCCTGACCGAACCGAAGAACGCGTTGACCAAGCAGTTTTCCAAGCTCCTCGCGCTCGAGGACGTCGCGTTGGAGTTCACGTCCGATGCCCTCCGCGAACTCGCCGCCCAGGCGGTCAAGAAAGGCACCGGAGCCCGCGCGCTTCGCAGCCTGCTGGAGAAGCTCATGCTCGACGTCATGTATGACGTGCCCACGTCCGGCGACGTCGAGTCCGTCAAGGTCACCCGCCAGGTCGTCCTAGGCGAGTCGACCCCGATCATCACCCGCAAGGCCGTTCGAGCCGCAGCCTGATTTCCGTCCCGGCGCTGGCTCCTCCCGGTTTGAGGTTGCTTGGCGGCCGGGACTTCTCGTTTCTTCCATCCCACTGATCCTATGGCACGTCCCTACCAAGCCGGCCAGTTCGTCGCGAACCACGTCTCCGGCATCCCCCGGTCGGGCATCCGCGACTTCTTCGACATCGTCCAAGGCATGAAGGACGTCATCTCGCTCGGCGTCGGCGAGCCTGATTTCGCCACTCCCTGGCACATCCGCGAGGCCGCCATCTACGCCTTGGAACGGGGCCGGACCGGCTACACGTCGAACCTCGGCCTGCTGTCCCTCCGTGAAGCCCTCGCCAGGCACATCGAGGAGCACTTCGCCGTCACCTACAACGCGAAGACCCAGATCCTCATCGCCGTCGGCGTCAGCGAGGCCATGGACCTCGCGCTCCGCGCCATCATCAATCCCGGCGACGAGATCATCTTCCACGAGCCCTGCTACGTGAGCTATTCGCCGAGCATCGTCCTCGCCTATGGAGTGCCCGTCGCCATCTCGTGCAAGGCGGAGAACAACTTCGCCGTCACCGCCGAGGCCATCGAAGCCGCCGTCACCCCGAGGACCAAGGCGGTCATGCTCAACTTCCCGACCAACCCGACCGGCGGCACCATGACCCGCGCCGAGCTGATGAAGATCGCGGAGGTGGCCAAGCGCCACAACCTGCTCGTCATCACCGACGAGATCTACAGCGAGCTGACCTACGAGGGCGGACACGTCTCCATCGCCTCGCTTCCCGGCATGGCCGAGCGGACCATTTTCCTGCACGGCTTCAGTAAGGCCTACGCGATGACCGGCTTCCGCATCGGCTACGCCTGCGGCCCCGTCGAGATCATCGAGGCCATGATGAAGATCCACCAATACTCGATGCTCTGCGCCTCCATCATCAGCCAGGAAGCCGCCCTCCAAGCGATCAAGCAGGGCAAGCCCGACACCGACCGGATGCGCGACGAATACGGACGCCGCCGGAACTTCATCGTGAAGTCCTTCAACGAAGCCGGCCTCAGTTGCCATCTCCCGCGCGGCGCGTTCTACGCCTTCCCCTGCATCCGCTCGACCGGTCTCGGGTCGAAGGATTTCGCCTTCCGCCTGCTTCAGGAGGAGAAGGTGGCCGCCGTTCCCGGAAGCGCCTTCGGCCCGAGCGGCGAAGGCTACCTTCGTTGCTGCTACGCGACGGCCTTCGACCAGATCGAGACAGCCATGGAACGCATGAAACGGTTCGTGGATCGGGTCAGGAAGTAGTGATCGGCCACCAGTGGTCAGAAGCAACACGAGCAGTCGGTTGCGCGTATCGAGTGGAGGAAGCACCGGGAAAAGCAGGCATTGAGACCCGTAGGGTTGTCCTGTTTATAGGAACCGAGGCCAAACGATTCTCCCCAAGCTCCGTAGGAGCGGCCCAAGCAGGTCGCTCCTACGGAGCTTGGGCCGACGGTTGGTCCCGTTTCTATAAACAGTCGGCTCCGCTGGAGCCGTCCCGCAAGCACCTCCCAGCCGGTCGCGAAAACCAACTCCGCCGCTGCTATGCGACGTCCTTCGAACAGATCGAGACCGCCATGGAGCGCATGAAACGCTTCGTGGACCGGGTCAGGAAGTAGAGGTCATCCACCACAACACCGGAGGGGCGGCAGAGTTCTATCGGTAGTAGAGCATCCAGTTGCTGTGGTATTTGGTGTCGAAGTTCTCCTTTGAGTCGAAGTGGACGGCGACACCGCGTTTCTGGAGATAGGCGAACTCGTCGTGGACTTGGACGATCCGGGAATACTCTTGGGCGTAATCGTCGAATAGTCCCGCAGCCTTGAACTGGGTCACCTGTGCATCCGTGTAGAAGAAGAAGGTGACCGAGTCAAAGCACCGATCGATCTCCCAAAGCGCGTCATTGGCTAGTCTCTCCTTTAGCCGGCGGATCTCCTCGTCGGTCACGTTGTCGTTGGCTTCTTCCCTAGCTACCCGCTCAAAACAACTAAAGAACACGAACATTCCTTCGACATTGAAGCGGCGATCACACTGCTGCGAGAGGATGGAGACCCACTGTTCTTCAACCCGCTTCTGGTCGATCTTGTTAAAGTTTCCGATCGGACCCCTCCGAAACATCATCGCATCTTCCTCTGTCTCCAGAACCACATTCACCCGAGGACGGTCGTCTGGTGGAATGGTGTCATAGATCACGTTAAGAACGTGGACGCCATAGTTGGCGCCGACCCAATCTGCCAGTTCCCTGAAAGGTGATCCAAGCTGCGCGCCGGTCCGCTTGATGAGTTTCGTCTGCTTGTAGTCATCGTCCTGTGGCGAAATCATGAATCAAACCCTCAGGGCGTTGATCTGGCTGGCGGCGTAGGCGGCGCCGAAACCGTTGTCGATGTTCACCACGGTCAAGCCGCTGGCGCAGCTGTTCAGCATTCCCAGAAGCGCCGTCAGGCCGCCGAAGTGCGTGCCGTAGCCGACGCTCGTCGGCACGCCGATGAGCGGCTTGCCGATCAGCCCACCGAGCACCGACGGGAGCGCCGCCTCCATTCCCGCCACCACGATGACCACGTTGGCCGACTGGATTTCCGGCAGCCGCGCCAGCAGGCGATGAAGCCCGGCCACGCCCACGTCGTAGATGCGCTTCACGTCGTTGCCCATGAAATCGGCGGTCAACGCGGCTTCCTCCGCCACGGGAAGATCGCTCGTCCCGGCGGCGACCACCGCGATGTAGCCGGGCCGCTTCTGGAGGGGAGTCCGCTCCAGCGTCAGGGCCCGGGCGGTTTCGTGGTGGATGGATTCGGGGAAGTGTTCGCGGAACGCGCGGGCGTGGTCGGCTGTGACGCGCGTCACGAGCACCCGCGAATCGGCTCCGACGATCTTCTCCGCGATGGCTACGACCTGGTCCGCCGTCTTTCCTGCGCCGTAGATGACTTCGGGGAATCCCTTCCGCAGCGCGCGGTGGGTATCGACGGTGGCGAAGCCGAGATCTGCCGTGGGTGCGGCCTGGAAGGACTTCAGCGCGTCCTCCAGCGAAACCTGGCCGGCGCGGAATTGTTCAAGCAGGGCGATCGCTTCGGAGGTGAGCACGCGCGGAAAGTGCCATCCACTGCGAAGCTGTCACGGGGAAAGCTCCGGGGGTGGCGCAGGCCTCCGGCCTGCGCACCCTATCTCGCCGCGACGACGAAGGCCGATTGGACACGTTCCACGGCCTTCGCCGATACGCTTGGCTCCGACATGTGGAGACGTGCCAGCGCCTCACCTTTACGGACGCGTTCACCGATCTGCTTCATCGCATCGACGCCCACCTCGAAGTCGACCGTGGCTCCTTTGGCCAGGCGTCCACCGCCGAGATCGCGCACGACCTCGCCGATCACGCGGGCGTCCACGTCGCGGACGATGCCCGACTTTGGCGAAGGGACTTCGCTGACGACTTTGGCGGTGTCGCCCTTGGCCAGTTTGGCGTGATAGGCCGCGAGGTCGGCGCCTTGCGCCGCCAGCATTGCCTCCCACTTGGCCAGGGGTTGGCGCGTGGCCAGGCAGTCTGAAGCCTGCTTGCGCCCGGCGGCGACGGATGGCGCGCGACCCGTCAGCTTGAGCAGATGCGCCGCGCATTCGACGACGAGAGCACGCAGGTCCGCCGGGCCCTTGTTGTTGAGGCACTCCACGGATTCGCGGACTTCAAGCCAGTTGCCAGCGGCGCGTCCGAGCGGGGCGTCCATCGGAGAAAGGATGGACCGCGTGGCCACGCCGCAATCGTCGGCCAAGCGGGCCATGGTCTTCGCCAGCGTCACCGCCTGGGACTTTGTCTGCATGAAGGCCGCGCGGCCGAACTTCACGTCGAGCACGAGCGCGTCCAACGATTCGGAGAGTTTTTTGGAGAGGATCGACGCCGTGATCAGCGGGATCGACGGGACCGTGCCCGAGACGTCGCGCAGCGCATACATCAGCCGGTCGGCCGGGACCATCGTGGCCGACTGTGCGCCCATGGCCACGCCGAGGCGTTGCACCTGGTCGACGATTTCGGCCTCCGACAACCCGGTGCGAAAGCCGGGGATCGACTCAAGCTTGTCCAGCGTTCCGCCGGTGATCCCCAGGCCGCGCCCCGAGATCATCGGGACCCGGAAGTCGAGGCAGGCCAGCAGCGGCGCGAGCGGCAGGGACACCTTGTCCCCGACGCCGCCGGTGGAATGTTTGTCGACCAGCGGCCGCCGGTCCTTGGGGAACTTCAGCTTCGTGCCCGAGTCGCGCATGGCCAGCGTCAACGCCCGTGTTTCGCACGGATTCAATCCCCGGAAGAAGACGGCCATGAGGAACGCCGCCATCTGATAATCGGGAATCTCCCCGCTCGTGAACGCGCCGACCACCGCCACGATGTCGGCGTCGGAAAGGATGGAGCCGTCGCGCTTGGCTTCGATGAGCGGCAGGAAGTTCACTTGGATGAGAGGAGTAGGCGGGCGCCGCGACGTTGGCAAGCCGGTGAGTCAGCTTGAAACATTTCGGCCGGCGCTGCGTCATGGTGTCCATGAACCGCCTGCTCGCCTGTATCGTTTTTCTCTTCGGTCTGCAGACCAATACCCCGGCCGCCACGAATGCCGTCGACGTGCATCGCGCTACTTGGACCGATGCCGCGAGGAAACGGGACGTTCCCGTCACCGTGTATCTCCCCGCCGCGTCGTCCCCGCCGGCTCCGGTCATCCTTTTCTCGCATGGGCTCGGCGGCTCGCGCGAGGGCTACGCGTATCTCGGGCGGCACTGGGCCAGCAACGGCTTCGTGTCCGTCCATCTCCAGCATCTCGGCAGCGACGAGGAGATCCTGCGCGGCGCGAAACACCCGGTGGAATCGCTTCGGGAAGCCATCCTCAATCCGAAGAACACGGTCGAACGTCCGAAGGATGTCGCCTTCGTCCTCGATGAACTGACCCGCCTGAATGCCGTCGCGGGTCCATTCCAGGGCCGGCTGGATTTGAAGCATGTGGGCGTGGCCGGGCACTCGTTCGGCGCCCATACCGCGATGTCGGTGGCCGGGATGGCGTTTCCCTCGCCGGGCTGGAACTTCACCGACAAACGCGTCACCGCCGCCGTCGTCCTCAGCCCCACGACGCCCCGCACCCAGCCGGAGAAACGTTTCGGCGAAGTCCGCATTCCCGTGATGCACATGACTGGCACGGCCGACGACAGCCCTGTGGGCGACACGATGGCCAAGGACCGACGAGTGCCATTCGATCGGATCCAGGGAGTCCCCCAGGTGCTGGTGACGCTGGCCGGAGGCGATCACATGGTCTTCAGCGGAATGGAGACGATGCTGCGCGATGTCTCGAAGGACGCACTCCACCACGGCCTGATCCTTGAGGGCACCACGGCCTTTTGGAACGCCACCCTCAAGTCCGACACCAAGGCCGCCGCTTGGCTGGCCGATGGCGGTTATGGCAGGGCGGTCGGGACCAACGGCGTGCTGGAGCTGAAGGGGTGGAAGTCCCGGAAGTGACCCGCGAACCGTGGCCGAAACCCGGGTGGGCGAAGGTGCGGCACCAATGTCGTCATTCACTCATCCAAGGCGGGTATTGAAACCTTGCCCGCCGTCCTTACTCTGCCGCGCCTAAACAGATTCCGATCACCCAACCCATCCAGAACATGGCACTCCGACTCGGCGACGAAGCCCCCAATTTCACCGCGGTAACCACCGAAGGCACGATCGACTTCCACCAGTGGCTCGGCAGCGGCTGGGGCGTCCTTTTTTCCCACCCGGCCGACTACACCCCCGTCTGCACCACCGAACTCGGCACCGCGGCCAAGCTCAAGCCCGAGTTCGAGAAGCGGAACGTCAAGGTGGTCGCCATCAGCGTCGACGGCATCGACTCTCACCACGGCTGGATCAAGGACATCAACGAGACTCAGTGCACCGTGATGAACTTCCCCATCATCGCCGATCCCGACCGGGAGGTCTCCGCGCTCTACGACATGATCCACCCGAACGCGGACACGACGGCCACCGTGCGTTCCGTCTTCGTCATCGGACCCGACAAGAAGGTGAAGCTCATGATCACCTACCCGGCGTCCACCGGCCGCAACTTCAACGAGCTGCTCCGCGTGATCGACTCCCTCCAGCTCACCGCCAAGCACAAGGTCGCCACGCCCGCCAACTGGGTTGACGGCGAGGACTGCATCATCACCCCCGCCGTGAAGGATGCCGAAGCCGTGACCCTCTTCCCGAAAGGCTTCCGCACCGTGAAGCCCTACCTCCGCTTCACCCCCCAGCCGAACAAGTAGGCGAAGCGTCCCATGATGCTGGCGCTTGGAGCTCCGGCGGAACTCTACTACGTCATCGCCGTAGTGCTGGCGCTCCTCGACCTGCTGCTGATCATCCCGAGCCACAGATCAAGATCGACAGCCTCCACAATATGAATGACGGGCATTGAGCCTGCCCAAAGAACTGCATAGGTAATCTACTCTGGCATCTTCCCTATGCGGCTTTCGAATCTCGCGCCAGCGTCTTGGACTGCGTGCGCTGCCGCGCCGCTTTTCCACCGCCTCCGAACTCGCCCGGAGCTCGTCGCTCCAGCTTCGATGTTCGGCGTTGGATGTTGGTTGCTCGCTGTTCTCCCAACCTCAAGGCAACGGCTTGGCTGCCACTCCCGCCTTCACCGCATACAGCGTCTTCATCGTCGCCACGTAGAGCGTGCCGTTGGCGGCGACGACGGTGGCGTTGATCGGGCTCACCAGTTCGATGGTGTTCAGCAGCTTCTTTTCCCGCCCGTGCGCGAAGATGCAGAGGTCGCCGCGCCGGCTGCCGAGGTAGACTTTTCCGTCCGCCACCAGGGCCGAGGACCACATGTCGCCGCGCAGTTCGTGGGTCCACAGTTCCTTGCCCGACGCGGTGTCGACGCAGTGCAGGAACCGCATGGAATCGGTCACGTAGACAAGTCCATCGGCGACGGCGGGCGTGGCCATGGTGTGGCGGCCGAGCGGCGCGGACCACTTGAGGTTCGTCGCCGTGATGTCGCCGCTGCCGCTGGCATCGATGCACTTGAGCCAGGCCTCGTTCTTGCCCCACCACCAGTCGCCGCCGCCGGTCAGGTAGATGCGTCCGTCGACGAAGACCGGCATGCCGAAGATGTTGCTCGGGCTTTCCTTCTTGTTGCTGGTGAAGCGGTGGACGTCCTCCTTCGGCGCGGTCGGATCGGGATCGAAGCTCCAGACCTTCTTGAGCGTGGCGACTTCACCGGCCTTCGGCGCGGCAGCCAGCGGCTCGAAGGCGTAGAGGATGCCGTTGCCACCGGCGAAGAAGATGAGTTCGCGGCCGTCGACCTTGGCCATGGAGGGTGACGACCAGGTGTTGTGGAAGATCGTCGGAGCGATGCCTTCACGGTCGCGGGCGAGGATGCGGCCGGTGTGTTTATCGAGGACGAGCAGGCTGGGCGCGTCGGGCGTGCGGATCTTGCGGTGGGTGTTGTCCACGCCCGTGCCGGAGTTGAGGTAGAGGAAATCGCCCCGGATCAGGATCGAGCTGTGTGCGCCGTCGTGCGACCAGATGCCGGCGTCCTTCGTCAGATCGACGAGCCACAACACGTCGGCATCGAGCGGGCCGGGCTCCATCGGCAGGGCGGGGGCGTTGGTGCCCTTGGGCGTCATGAGCAGGCCTTCCTCGCGGAAGGGCCCGTCGTTCCCGTTGGCCATGCCCATGGCATCCATGCAGACGACTTGGCCCCGGTTGTTCACGAGATACACGCGGTCGCCCTCCACCGTGGCCGGCGAAGGCATGCCGGACTTCGGCCAGTCGTGGTAGATGTCCTCCTCGCGCTTGGGAACGACCGATTGCCACAGCAACGCGCCCGTCTTCTCGTCGAGGCACATGAAGACCCCGCGATCGCCCTTGTGCCGGGGATCGCGCGGTTGCTCGTTGTTCGTCCCGATGTAGACGCGCCCGCCGGCAACGACCGGGGTGGAATACGTCTCCGTTCCCAGCGACGCCGACCAGAGCACGTTGCTGCCCGACTTCGGATCAAAGAAATCCGGCAACCCGCGTTCGGCGGAAACCTGGTTGCGCGACCACGCCTGGCCCCACTGCGGCTGGTCCGCGGCAAAGAGTGGGATGGAAAACATAACCGCCGCACAAGAGGCGACGGTCGTCAGACTTGTGGACGTTCCGGGCATGGCCGCAGCCTGGTGGTTTGCCCGGAATCCAGTCAAACCAAAGCCCCGCTGCGGCCGCCGAGAGGAGGCGGAGAGTGGGCTAGGAGCCGACCGATCCGCCTCCTCACTCGACGGCTACCAGAGGCGGCTTGCGAGTCGAGGGTAAGCCGGGTAAGACATCCACCATGAGCACGGCGACGTTGTCCACCAAAGGGCAGTTGGTCATCCCCAGCAGTATCCGCAAGGCATTGCATCTCCAGCCCGGCGACCGTGTCGAACTGAAGATGGAAGGCCAGCGGCTGATCATCCAGCGGGACGAACCCAAGCGGGCCAAGCTGATTCAGGGCAAGTTCGGCCGACCGGTGCTGGTGGCTCCCAAAGGCGCCCCGATTATGACGCCGGAGTTGGTGAAGACGCTTCTGGAGGACTTCCCTTGAGTCATCTGGTTGACGTGAATCTTCTTCTGGCCTGTGGCTGGAACGTCCATCCCCACCATACGGCTGCCAACCGTTGGCTGGATTCCGTCGGTTCGTTCGCGACTTGTTCCGTCACTCAGATGGGTTTCATCCGAGTCAGCATGGGGCCGGGCTATGGAGCGTCGTTTGCCGATGCCCAGCGCGTCTTGCGCGCGATGGTGGAGATGCCAACGCATCGATTCGTCGCCGACAAAACCACAGTGGATTCGCTCCCTGAACTCGCCAGTCATCGCGATGTTTCTGATGCCCATTTGGTCCAACTGGCGACCACCAACGATCTGAAGCTTGCGACGTTGGACGAAAGCCTGTGCCAGAAACCGTGGGCAGTTAAAGTTGCCGAACGCCCCATCTAGTCGGCCATGGAAACAAGTTCTGCCCAAGTTGTCTTCTTGGAGAAGCCATCCGACTCGGAGCTGAGCGTGCTGATTGGGAAGTCGGAGTGCGCGTCGAGTTCGACGATGCTGAGACAAACCGATGAAGGTTTCGAGGTCGTTATCAAGCGGATACCCGTAGCGATGATCGCGGGTTGGATGATGTTTGTAGCGCTGGCGGCAGGTGCACTGGTCGGCTGGAACGAAGATTGGAGGCAAGGGGCCGGGACATTTGCTCTGGCCTTACTGGCGGGAGGAATCATCACCGGAATCCTACATGCTCTGAATCAGCTGTCCGCCGCTCAAGGTCCTTGGATTCGCTTCAACAAGGCTACCAAGGAACTAAGGGTGCTCGGCGTGGCTGGGCCAATTCGGATCGGTGGTTGTGGGCAGGAGTTGATCTGCGTCGAAGGGGAACGAGGAGGAGACTATTGGTCCCAGCTCTTATTGATCGAAGCCAGGCCGGAGAGCTGGCGCGCAACGCGCCTGTTGCATTTGCCTGATCCGGATTCTGGCATCGCCTTTCCGAATTCATCGCTCGCCGCTGAGACGGCTAACGAGCTTGGGCTTCCGCTCCGACGAATCAGGATCAAGGGTTTTGCCGATCCCGATGCGTCGCGATGAAACAGATTACCTCAAAAACGCCTCGTGCAGGCCGCCGTCCACGGTGATGACCTGGCCGGTGGTTTTGCTGAGACGGTTGGTCACCAGGAGGAAGTAGGCTTCGGCCTGGTCGGCGGGGGTGATGGGGGACTTGGTCAGGGTCCGGTCGGCGTAGAACTGGGCCAGCTTCTTCACCAGCGAGTCGGTCGCCTCGTCGTCCGTGTAGGGGATGTTGTATTTGGCCAGCGAACCGATCACGCGGTCGCGCGGGAACATGGCCGAGCCCTGCACCACGGTGGCCGGAGCGACGCCGTTCACGCGCACCAACGGGCTGAGTTCGATGGAGAGTTCGCGCACGAGGTGGTTGGCGGCGGCCTTGGAGCAGTCGTAGGCCACGCTGCCCTTCTTGGCCACAACGGCGTTGGCGCTGGTGGTCAACACGAGGCTGCCGCGCAGTCCCTGTTCCTTCCACGTCCGGGACGCCTCGTCGCCAACAAGGTAGCTGCCGGTGACGTTGATGCCGAAGGTGAGCGCCCACTTGTCGTCGGGGATGTGGCCGGACGTGTCGCTCGGCACGAAGATGCCGGCGGTGACGCAGATGGAGTCGAACCCGCCGTAGGCCAACGCGACCTGGTCGAGCATGGCGCGGATGCTGGCGCGGTCGGTGATGTTGGCCGCGAGGCCGATGGCCGGACCGCATCCGGAAAGGCCGCTGCCGGCGACGCCGATGCCGTGGCCGAGCGTGGCCGTTATCTCGTCGGCCGTGGCCTTGGCGGCGGATTCGTTCAGATCCACGCAGACGATCTGCGCGCCTTCCTTGCAGAGGCGGTGCGCGGTTTCCTTGCCGATGCCGGAGCCGGCGCCGATGACGACGATGACCTGGCGGGCCAGTTCCTTCTCGGCGGGCATGCGCTTGAGCTTCGCTTCCTCGAGGAGCCAATACTCGATGTCGAAGGCCTCCTGCTGCGGGAGGGCGATGTATTGGTCGATGGCCTCGGCGCCGCGCATGACTTCGACGGCGCAGTTGTA
>JAYTUE010000204.1:0-4513 GCA_043744715.1 Verrucomicrobiota bacterium
CTCAAGGACAAGAAGGTGAACAACACCGAGAAGGGCGACGTGGCCACCGACACCGAGATCGGCAAGGGCGACGTGAACTTCAAGGGCCTCTTCGCCGAGCTGAAGAAGGTCAAATGGCCCGGCGTCATGGCCATCGAGACAGACAGCGGAACCTTTGCCGGCGCGCCTGATCCGTTCGTGGTGGGCGCGATCAAGTTTGTGGACGAAGCCTTCGCCGCGACGCAGGCCGCCAAATAAGCGGGGCGATCCATCTGAAAACAGAACAGGCGCCGGTCACCCGGCGCCTGTTTCGTTTTGGAAATCAACGGCCGTCCAGCCTACTTCGGCATCTCGGGCTTGTCGTATTCGCCGAGCTTGCGGAGCCAGACGTTGCGGAAGCGCATCGGATTGTTGTGGTCCTGCAGCTGGATGAACATTTCGGGATCGTGCGGCTTGTTGTAGTTGCCGTTGTTCTGGTGAGGGGTCGTGCCCGTGAATTCCTTGCGGTGGTGCAGGACGACGCCGTTGTGGATCACGGTGACGGCGGCCTTCTTCGCGATCTTCTTGTCGGCATCCCAGCGCGGGGACTCCCAGATGATGTCGTAGCTCTGCCATTCACCGGGTTTCTTGGAGGCGTTCACCAGCGGGGGTGATTGGCCGTAGAGTCCACCGGCCTGGCCGTCGGGATAGGTCGGGTTGTTGTAGCAGTCGAGCACCTGGATTTCATAGACGCCGTTCATGAGGATGCCGCTGTTGCCGCGGCCCTGGCCGTCGCCCTTCACCTCGACGGGCGTGGCGAACTCGATGTGGAGCTGGAAATCGGCGAAGCGTTCCTTGGTCTGGATGCTGCCGGTCTTGGGCGCGACCTCCATGTAGCCGTTCTCGATCTTCCACTTGGCTTCGCCGCCGCCGCTGGTCCACTTGGATAGATCCTTGCCGTCGAAGAGGACGATGGCGTCGGAGGGCGGTTTGGCGCCGTGGCTGAAGGATTCACCGGGCGTCACGATGCGCGGTTGGGGCCGGTCGCCGTCGTGGACGTGCCAATGGGTGCCGGGGATCATCGGCGTGGTGGTGTAGCCGAGCTTGCCATCGGCGGCGATGACCGCGGCTGCGGCAACAGTGAGGCCCAGGGCGAGGGCAAGAGGTTTGGAGATGTTCATATGGGGTGCGGTTCATGTCTCAGACGGATCGCGCCTTGGCAAGATTCATCGCGGCGTGAACGCCGGGCTCAACCAAGCCCAAGGCATCAGGAAAATCCTCCCGGTGGCTTGGATCGTGGATCTGGCGCAGCCCGGCTTGGAGCCCGAAGGCCAGCGCAGCCGCCTCGTCCCCAAATCATGTTCCGGAAAAGCGAAACCGCCGGTCCCTTGTAGGAACCGGCGGGTGAATCGTTTGGAAGAAATCCTTCGCGCGTAACTCAGTAGGCGGCCTGGGCGCCCTTGATGTTCTTCTTCTGCATCCACGGCATGAGCGCGCGGAGCTTGGCACCGGTCTTCTCGATGGGGTGCTGTTCGCCCTTCTTGAGGAGCGCGTTGTATTTCTTGTAGCCGCCCTTGTATTCGGAGACCCAATCCTTCGCGAACTTGCCATTCTGGATGTTCTTGAGAGCGATCTTCATGCGCTTCTTCACAGAGGCATCGATGATCTTGGGGCCGATGAGCACGTCGCCCCACTTGGCGGTTTCGGAGATGGAGAAACGCATGCCGGCGATGCCGGATTCGTTCATCAGGTCGACGATGAGCTTCAGCTCGTGGAGGCATTCGAAGTAGGCCATCTCCGGGCTGTAGCCGGCCTCGGTCAGCACTTCGAATCCGGCCTGCACCAGCGCGGATGCGCCGCCGCAGAGCACGGCCTGCTCGCCGAAGAGGTCGGTCTCGGTCTCTTCCTTGAAGGTGGTCTCGAGCACGCCGGCGCGGGTGCCGCCCACGCCCTTGGCCCAGGCCAGGGCCGTCTTGCGGGCCTGCTTGGAGGGGTTCTGGTAGATGGCGATCAACGCGGGCACGCCTTTGCCTTCGGTGAACTGGCGGCGGACGATATGGCCGGGGCCCTTGGGGGCGACGAGGATGACGTCGATGTTCTTGGGCGGGACGATGGTCTTGAAGTGGATGGAGAAGCCGTGGCTGAAGAGGAGGGTCTTGCCCTTGGTCAGGTTGGGCGCGATGTCCTTCTCGTAGGCGGCGGCCTGCTTGGTGTCGGGCAACCCGACGAAGATGACGTCGGCGCGTTTGACGGCCTCGGCGGTGGTGAAGACCTCGAAGCCCTTGTCCTTCGCGACGGCGATGGACTTGGAGCCTTCGTAGAGGCCGATGATGACCTTGGCGCCGGATTCCTTGAGGTTCAGCGCGTGGGCGTGGCCCTGCGATCCGAAGCCGAGAACGGCGAGTGTTTTGCCTTTGAACACGCCGAGGTCGGCGTCCTTGTCAGTGTAGACTTTTGCCATGTGAATCTGAGTGGGTTGAAATGGTGGAAACTTAGCTGCGGGGCAATGCGACCTGGCCGGTGCGGGTGAGGTCGATGATGCCGAAGCCCTTCATCAGCTCGATGAACTTCTCCAGCTTCGACTCGCCGCCGGTGATCTCGATGGTGAGGTTGTCCGGCTGCACGTCGACGACCTTGGCGCGGAAGAGCTCGGCCATTTGGGCGACTTCGGCGCGGTTGGCCTTGCCGGTCTTGACCCGGATCAGCACCAGTTCGCGGTCGATGTAGTCGCCGGCGTGGTAGTCGATGACCTTGACCACGTTGACGAGCTTGTTCAGCTGCTTGCAGATCTGCTCGATGGTGGCCTCGTCGCCGCGGGTGACGATGGTCATGCGGGACAGGCTCGCGTCGTGCGTGGGCGCGACGTTGAGCGTGTCAATGTTGTAGCCCCGGCCGCTGAAGAGGCCGGTGACACGCGTCAGGACACCGAATTTGTTTTCGACCAGGACCGACAGGGTATGGCGCATATTCTTTTTTTGAGCGTGAATTGTGGAAGGTGGTTTCTGCTGTTTCGACCCCCGGGACCACTTCTCACGCCTTCATCAGCCCCCGAAAGTCAAAAACCCGCGTCCGTTCGGGACTGCGGGCGACCCGGGAGCCGTTGGACGACCCAGAGCACCTCAGCCCCGCCGGAGCGGGACAAGGGTTGCTACTACAAGGTTGACCTTCGGTATCATCGACTGCGGAACGTATCCGTCGCAGATTGCGACGGTCAATAGGGTTTTCCTTAAGCCTCAGAAAAACGGATTGAAGGCCTTTTCCTGCGCGATCGTGGTCAACGGACCATGCCCCGGACAGAGCAGCGTTTCCGTCGGCAGGTTGAAGATCGACTCGCGCACCTTCTGCTTGGCCAGGTCCCAGGACTGGTTCCCCCGCCCCATCGACCCGGCGAAGATCGCGTCGCCGACGATCGCGGCGAACGGGCCGTCCTCCGGGAAATTGCCGATCACATAGGTCACGCCGTCCTCGGAGTGGCCGGGCGTCTCGCGGTTCGAGATGCGCAGGCTGCCGAGCATGATGAAGTCGTTGCGGCGATTGCGGTGCTCCGGCGGCGTGCCTTTCAGATCGGAATGCATCCGGACCTTGGGAAACTTCTCGCGGATTGCTCCGAGTCCGGCCACGTGGTCGGAATGGCCGTGGGTGAGGAAGATGTGTTTCAGCTGGAGATTGTTTTCCTCGATCAAGGCGAAGATCGGAGCCGCGTCGAAGCCGGTATCGAAGAGCGCGGCCTCGAGGTTGACCTCGTCCCACACGAGGTAGGCGTTGACCGTCATGCCTTCGCTCTCGGTGGTGATCTGCCGGATCTCACGCCATTGGCCGAGGTCGGGCGGAGTCGGCTGCCAACCCTTCACGAGACCTTCCAGCTTGCCGGCATCGAGCTGCACGAGCTTGCCGAGCGCGGCGTAGTTGATCGCCTTGGACAGCGTGCCGTTCGACTCGAAGTCGGACAGTTCGGCAATGGACAATCCGGCAGCCTGGGCCGCCGCTTCGGGCGTGGCGTTGACGGACAGGCGGGCCTTGCGAACGACATCGCCGGCGTGGTCTTCGAGATTCATGGCGCGGGAAGGTAGGCGTCCGGATGGAGCGTGCGCAAGAGGGGTGAAGCCTGTGTCTCGACTCTTTGAAAATGTCCCCTTTTGGCGGCGGTGGCGGTAGCCACCGGCGGCATGACGGAGACATTGACGATGAGTGCGAAGGAACGGCGCCGCGCCGTGATCATGGCCAACGTGAAAGCTGAGGAACTCAAGGTGGTGGCCGCAGCCGACGTGCTGGGCTTGTCCTACATGCAGGCCAAGCGGGTCTGGCGACGCTATGCCGCCCAGGGCGACGCCGGGCTGGTGCACCGGCTTTTGCGCGGCCAACCTGGCCGCCGGCGCAAGCCGGCAAAAGCACCGGCAATGGCGGGAACGCAAGCCGTGCTTCGGGGCGATGGTATCAGTTGGACCGGCAGCACGAAGCGATGAGTCTGGCGGGCAAGAAAGTGATCGTGCGACGGCTGCGGGATGGGACGGTGCAGCTGGAGCGAGGTGGAGAGAAGCTCCGGTGGCGGGCGTTG
>JAYTUE010000205.1:0-17617 GCA_043744715.1 Verrucomicrobiota bacterium
CCGCTCGGCAAATGCCCCAAGTGCGGCGCGCGCGTCTTCGAGAACGGGATGAACTACGTCTGCGAGAAGTCCGCCAGCGCCGAGCGCACCTGCGACTTCAAGACTGGCGCGATCATCCTCCAGCAGCCCATCGACCGCGCCCAGATCACCAAGCTCCTCGCCGAGGGCAAGACTGACCTGCTCAAGGGATTCGTCTCCAAGAAGACCAACCGCAAGTTCGAGGCCTTCCTTAAATACGAGGGCGGCAAGGTCGGCTTCGAGTTCGCCCCGCGCGAGAAGAAGGCCGGCGGCAAGGGCGCCAAGAAGGCTGATGAACCCGTGGTGAAGCTCGACTTCACCGGCCAGACGACCGTCGGCAAATGCCCGCGCTGCGGCGGCAGCGTCTTCGAGTCGGAGACCGACTACATCTGCGAGAACAGCCAGCGCGAAACCAAGCGCTGCGCGTTCAAGTCGGGCAAAGTCATCCTCCAGCAGCCCGTCGAACGCGAACAGGTGGGCAAGCTCCTGGCCGATGGCCGGACCGACTTGCTCGAGAAGTTCATCAGCCGCGCCGGCAAGCCCTTCTCCGCCCATCTCGTCCTGAAGGACAAGGGCAAGGTCGAGTTCGAGTTCCCCGAGAGATAGCCCGTCCGCTGGTTAGAGTCGCTGAACTCTTCGGGCCTTCACATACAGCGTCACAGACCTACGATAAGTTTCAGGAACTTGAACGTCGAAAGCATCGCGTAGGACAAGGCCATCTGGACGGCGGGAATCCTCACGATGAACAGCACCGCGATGAAGCCGAACTGCGCCATGCTCCGGTAGGCCTCGTCGCTGATGTTGAACAGGTATCGGAGCACGTAGGAGCCGTCGAGCGGAGGAATGGGCAGCAGGTTGAAGAAACACAGGCCTAGGTTCACGAAGATGAACACCATGATGAGATGCCGCAGTTCTTCGGAGCCCACGAAAAGCGCGATCCGCATCGCGATCATCCCGATGAGCGCGAGGAGGATGTTGCTCGCCGGCCCGGCCAGCGCGACATACATGCCGTAGAGATGGCGTTTCCCCGGAGGAAAGTTCGACGGATTCACGGGAACGGGCTTGCCCCAGCCGATGACCCAGCCAGCCGCCGCCGATCCGATCGCCGCGAGAAACTGGCCGAGCAGCGGGAGGACCACCGTTCCGACGACTTCCATGTGAACCACCGGATTGAGCGAGATCCGTCCCATCAAACGCGACGTGTCGTCCCCGCACTTCCAGGCGGCCCACGCGTGGGCCGCCTCGTGCACCGTGATCGCGATCACGAAGCAGAGGTAGGATTGGAGTATGTTGACGATGGCATCCGGACTCATGGCGCGCGGAACCTAGAACAGGGCCCGCAGGATTTCGACAATGGTTCTTCCGGTCCCTGCGACGAGTTCGCGACGCCGAATCCATCGCGCATCACCCGTCGTCTTTGAGGAGGGGAAAGCTACCCAGTTGCGATGCCCGACCTGCGGGACGTCTTGGTCAGTCGCCGTAATTGAAGGGGTCTGAGAATTTCGGATCCGTGACCAGGGCCGTGTCGGTCAGCGTCTTCAGGAAAGCGACGAGCGCGGCCTTCTGCTGGACGGTGAGGTTGAGGCGGCGAATCGATCCGGGCGGACCCTGCCCCGGCGGATTCCTCAGTGCGGGCCCCAGGTTGGGATTGTCGACCACGCCGGAATTGTAGAACTCGACGACGTCTTCCAGCGTGGCGAAACGGCCGTCGTGCATGTAGGGCGCGGTCAGGGCGATGTTGCGCAGGGACGGGGCTTTGAAGAGGCCCTCGTCCTGCGCCCGCCCTGTGACCGCGCCCACGCCGCGGTCCACCAGGGGAAACTCCAGCCCGTTGTTGAAGATGTTCGGGGCGGAGAAGGTGTCCGTGCTGTGGCAGCCCGCGCAGGTCGCGTTGCCCACCTGGCCGACGAAGATCTGCCGGCCAAGATTTTCCTGCGCGGTGAAGTTCACGAACCCGCCGGCGGCTCCGACGTCATACTTCGTCTGTGTCGAAACCATGGACCGGACGAACTGCGCCAGCGCGAGCGAGATGCGGTTGGTCGTCACGTTGGTGGTGCCGAAAGTCCTGGCGAAGAGATTCGTGTAGAACGGCTCCGCCGAAAGCCGCGTCACAAGCGCGGGCAGAGTCATGCCCATCTCGACGGCGTTCTGGATGGGCTGGAGCACTTGGTCTTCCAGCGTGGCCGCGCGTTCATCCCAGAAGAAGCGGCCGCGCTGGTAGTAGCGGGCGTTGCTCAAGCCCATGGAATTCCGGCCCGTCAATCCGCCGTTGAAACCCACGCTGAACTTCCGTGGATCGGAGAATCCCGCCTGTGGCTGATGGCAGGAGGAACAGGAGACGGTGCCGTTGGTCGAGAGCCGTTTGTCGTAGAACAACGCGCGGCCAAGAGTGGCCCCGGCATCCGTCACGACGTTGTTCGGCGGGGTGTTGTCCTGGCCCGCGACCTGCGGGTTGAGGTATCCGGCCGGCAGCGTGGGTGTGGCGTAGTTGAAGGGCGTGGTGGGAAGTCCCAGGGCTTCCGCTGTCGTGCTGAAAAGATCCTGGCGCGCCGGATCCGAGAGGGCGCGGTAGAACAGGGTGTCGCCCGCCGGGCGTTCGAGGGATCGGTGGAAGGTTCCGTTGTGGATCTTCCACGAGCCGATTTTCGACCAGTCGGCCAGGTTGGTGGACCCTTGGACGATCCAGACGCGGTTGGCCGGATCCAGCACGGCGACACGATTGGACGCGACTCCCGAGGGCGTGATCGAAACAGAAGCCGTCGCGGGAATGGTGGTCTCCGCGAGCGAGCTTCGGGCAAGGGCGACAACCAGCGCGGCGACGATTCTGGTGAAGCAACGTCTTGTTTTCATGGCGACATGAACACGCCATCCGCTGCCGAGGCCAAGGAACTTTACCTGCGCTTCACCCAGCGCAGGCGGTTTTTACCAGTGCTTAACATTCCCCGCCGCCAACATGCCCGGCCGGATGGAGGAATCGGTGTTCATCCGGGATCAACTGTGCTTTCAATCTCCGCGCCGAGGCAGGGGCCCGGCCTCCAGAAACCATGTTCACCGGCATCGTCGAAGAAACGGGTTCCGTCGAATCCATCAAGCCCACCGCCACGGGCATCCGTCTCGTCCTCGCCGCGACGCTCGTGGCGCAAGACCTCAAGCCAGGCGACAGCCTCGCGATCAACGGCTGCTGCCTGACGCTGGTGAAGCGGGCCCGGGGAAAGGCCGGGGCGCTTCTTCATTTCGATCTCCTGGCGGAAACCTGGACCCGCACCAACCTGCAGTTCCTCAAGCCCGGAGCGGCCGTGAACCTCGAAAGGGCCCTGGCGGCGGGCGGGCGTTTCGGCGGGCACTTCGTCAGCGGACACGTCGACGGTGTCGGCCGGATAACGAAATGGGAGAGAGCCGGGGCCGATCACGTCCTGGACGTGGAAGCACCGGCGGATGTCCTGCGCTACGTCGTCCTGAAGGGATCCATCTGCGTGGACGGCATCAGTCTCACCGTCTCGGGCGTCACGAAGAAGGGCTTCAGGCTCTGGATCATTCCGCACACCTTCGAAGTGACCAACCTGCGGGAAAGAAAGGTGGGCGATGCCGTGAATCTCGAGGCTGACCTGCTGGGGAAATACGTGGACCAGCTGCTGGAACGCCGGATGTCCGGCAAGGCGGTGAAAAGCCGGCGGATGTCTCAGTAACCGCTGGCGCTCGGGTCCGGGTTGCGGTTGTGCGGGCCGATCTCGCGGACGCGGATGGCGGCGATGGTGGCCTTGTTCCCCTTCACATCCGTGTAGTGGTAGACGCCCGTGGTCTTGTCCAGTCGCGGCTTCGACTTGGAGAGGACGCGCACATTGTTGTTCATGACGATGTCGTAGCGCGACATGCATCCGACGTTGGGGAGGACGAGGAGGGCGGCCACGAGGGCCAAGATCGGTTTCATGGATTCTCCGGAAGGAATGGTGCGCACGGCAGGACTTGAACCTGCACGCCTTACGGCACTACCACCTCAAAGTAGCGCGTCTGCCATTTCGCCACGTGCGCAACGGGGCCGCAAATGAACCCTGCGGGGGGCCTCGGTGCAAGACGTTTCTTCCAATTCTCAGGTTGTCGCGGCGTCGACCGCGTCCTCGGCCGTGATGGCGAGGAAGGCTTTTTCCAGGGCTCCATCGGTGCCGGCCTGGCCCCGGAGTTCCTCCTTCGATCCGACGGCAACCAGTTTGCCCCGGTGGATGATGCCGATGCGGTCGGCCATCTCCTCGGCCATGCCGAGCTGGTGGGTCGAGAGGAAGACGGTCATGCCGCGTTGGGCGCGTTCCTTCAGCAGATCCTTCACGATCCGGGCATGCTGCGGATCGAGGCCGACCATCGGTTCGTCGATGATGAAGACTTCCGGGTCGTGCATCAGGGCCGCGGCGATGGCGACCCGTTGGCGGGTGCCGTGGGAAAGTCCTTCGATCAGTTTGCCGGCGAAGGGTTCCAGTCCGAGGCGGGGAAGCAGATCGCGCCCGGCCCGTTGGATGCCGGCCTCGGACATGCGGAAAAGTTCCCCCATGAAGCGGAAGAACTCCCAGGGCGTGAGCTTCTCGTAGAGGAAGGGGAAGTCCGGCACGTAGGCGAGCCGGCGGCGGGCCTCAAGCGGAGCGGTCTGCACATCGAAGCCCGCGATGCGCGCGCTGCCGGAGGTCGGCTTGATGAGGCCGGCCAGCATGCGGATCGTCGTGGTCTTGCCGGCGGCGTTGGGCCCGAGAACGCAGAAGAACTCGCCGGGCTTCACCGTGAGCGAGATGTCGTTCACGGCGGTCAGGTCGCCGAAACGTTTCACCAGATGGTCGATCTCGATCATGCGCTCCTCGGTTTCAGGCGTGGCAGTTCGGTGTTCACGATGATGATCTGATAAGGCAGCTCGGCCCGGAGAATCTCGCCGGCCCGGCTGACCCAGAGCCTGATCCGGAGGTTGTCGCCGAGCTTGCCGCGCAGCAGGTAGACGCGGAGCGATCCGTGGCCGAGGTCCATCCAGTCGAAGCCCGCCTCCCAGCGGATCGCCGGGGCGGCGTTGGTGGAGATGCCGTTCACGTCCATGGCCGACTTCACCTGTCCGGCGATGAGAAGCGCGGCCGGGCCCGCCAGGTCCGACAGGAGCGCCTCCGGCCGGCGGAGCTGCTCACGGGTGAACCGCCTCTGGATCGACTGGTAACCATCGTTGAAGTTCATGACCACTTCTCCGGTGTCGAACATGCCGGTGAGATCGAGCTGGAGCGGCTTGAGGGCCAGCCGGACCTCCCATTGGGCCCAGTGGAAATTGGTCTCGAAGGTTCCGCCGAGGGAGAACCGCAGCGTGTTGGTCAACGTCGTGACGGAGGCGTTGCCGTCGAGTTCAACCGAGTAGCCGGTCACCCGTTCCACCCGGCCTTCGTCCGACAGCCCGTCCGCGTTCACTGCCGGCTGCGAATCATCCTGCTTCACGCCGGCAGCCCAGCGAGCCATGCCGACCCGCTTTCCCCGGAACAGGATTTCCAGCGAAGAGGTATCCTGCGCCGTCAGCATCTTCTCCCAGACGATCTCCGGAGAAAGCGTCCCGGAGACTCCGCCCCCGCCGAGGCCGAACTCCGACCGGACCAACAGGAACATCATGACGGCCCAGAAGGCGGCGATGGCGGACAGGATCAGCTTGGAGCGCATGCGGCGGGCGCGTCAGGGCGGCGGTATGACCACCGTCTGCCCGATCTTCAGCTTGCGGGCATCGACGTTGCGGTTGGCGGCGAGCAGCTTGTCGACCGGCACCCGATACTGCGATGCCAGGCTGCGGAGGGTGTCTCCCTGTCTGATCGTGTGGGTGCGCTGCGAGGTGGCGGGACGCGCCGGCTCTGTCCGGGGCACGGGCCTTGGAACAGGTTCCGGCTGGGAGGGCGGGACGTAGTTTGTCTGAGGCACCGGCGCGGCCCCGAGATTCCGCAGCAACGCCTGCATGCGGGTCACGTCGGCCTCCAGCATCTGGACGCGCTGCACCAGCACCTGATTGGTCGTCATCGTCTGCTGGTAGATGCGGGAGATGGCCCCGTTCATCGAATCCTGCTCCGCCTTGGCGATGTCCTGGCGGCTGCCCTTGATCCCCTGCTCGGCCAGCGGACGGCGACGGCCAGCGGGCTGGGCGGCGATGGATTTCTGGTAGTGGTAGATGGCCGAGGCGTCGTCGTTCTTGAGCGTCTTGTAGACGACGGCGAGCTCGAAATGGGCGGCGGAGTTCTTGGGATTCACCTGCAGGGCCTGCTCGAATTCCGCGATGGCGCCGTCGATGTCGCGGTTCACGAGCCGCTGTTTTCCGGCGAGGACATGCGCATCGCGCTCCTCGTCCTGCGACGAGGATTCCGGCACGCAGCCGGTCAGGATCACCATGCCGGCAACCAGGCAGGCGAGAAGACAGCGAAACATGGCGGCGAACCTAAGGCCCGTCTCCGACCCGGGCAAGGTTGCGGCGGCGTGGAATGACGACGGCGTCACTTGGCGTTTGCGTTGGGCCTTGCCGTGCCCTTATTGAAGATCGAAATGTCCACTGTGGCAGAAGAGCTCCGCACCGCGCGGGAAGCCCGGGGCCTCACGGTCCACCAGGTCGCCGAGATCACCAAGATCAAGACCGACCACGTCCGCGCCCTCGACGAGGGCGACTACGACGTCTTCGTGGCGCCGGTCTACGTGAAGGGCTTTGTCCGCACCTACGCCACCATGCTCCGACTCGACGTGCCCGCCGTCATGGCCAGGCTGGCCGAGGAGCTCAAGGGCAGCGCCAAGCACAGCGAACATCCGCCCCTGACCGCCCGCCGCCGGGGATTCCTCGACTGGGTCAGCTACCATCTGAGCCGCGTGGACTGGAAGTTCTGGTTCCCCATCCTCCTGCTCCTGGTCAGCGGGGCCCTCGCCGTCTGGATCTACCGCGCCGTCCGTTCGCGCGAATCGGAAGACCCGCTCAAGCGCCTCGGGCCCGGGATGCACCAGCCGGCCAAATCCCCCGGCCGCGACACTCTCCCCCTGCCAAATCCGCCGGGGCGCCGCTGAAACGGCGAGCGGACCATTCCACTCGCGTCCCATCCGACGAGGGAGTCCAGCGTTGCCAGAGTCGCATCGGCCGACTTAATTCGGCCACGCTCTTCCCAATCACATGACTGCATCCAATGACATGTCGGCCATGGCCGTCGCCCGCCCGTTGAAGCAACTCGTCCCGTTCGTCTGCCTGCTCACCGCTTTGGCCGTTTCCGTCCAGGGCCAGACCAAGGCGGCTGCTCCGGCGAAACCCGTGCCCAAGCCGGCGCTCGAATTGTCGATCGGCACGAACAACACGCTGGTCATCCCGCGCTCCGCCCTCGGCAAGGAGCATCTCATGTCCGCCTCGCGCATCCCGCAGGCGCTCGCGGCCACCTCGACCGGATTGTCCGGCAAGATCGTCCGGTTCGAGCTCTTCCACGACGGCGTGGACCTCTACGAGTCGACGGACGGCCTCATCGTCACGAAGGATCTTCCCGCCCGCCGTCTGCTGACGACGTTTCCGATCGTCGAACAGGACGCGACGAAGGTGGCCATCGACTTCAACCGCGGCATGCGCCGGCTCTACACCGAGATCTGGTATGGCGGCAGGCGCGGATTCGATTCCATCTCCCGCGACGAGTCCTTGGAGATCCCGCAGTCGCGCGTCTTCCAGGCCGTGAAGAACGGCGACCAGATCGTCATCCGGCAGAGCGTCCAGGTCCGCGACCGCCAGGCGCAGGCCAACGTCGAGCAGCAGTTCGAGGTCCGCTACTTTTTCACGCCGTATTCCTCCGGCGGTTATCAGGGCAAGGAAGCGACCGCGTCCGACCTCCGCTACTCGCGCTTCTTCGAGACGCAGGCCCGCCTTGAGGAAACCACCGGTCGCGCGTCGCCCCAGATGGCCCGCTTCGATGTCACCAAGCCCGTTGTCTTCCATTATAGCGCCAACACGCCCGAACCCTACGTGCAGGCCGTGAAGGACGGCATCCTCTACTGGAACCGCGCCTTCGGCACCAACATCGTCCGCGTGGAGAAGGCTCCGGAAGGCGTCACCGCGCCCGATCCCCGTTACAACATCGTGCAGTGGGTTCCGTGGGACAGCGCCGGCTTCGCCTATGCCGACATCCTCATCGATCCCCGCACCGGCCAGTCGCAGCACGGCCAAGCCTACATGACGAGCGTCTTCGCCATCAGCGGCAAATCCCGCGCCCGCGCCATGCTGCGGTCCATGCGTGAAATCGTCGCCGACAAGAAGGGCGCGACGGCCACCGGCTTCGGCGGGGACGCCGCGCAGGGTTTCCCGTGGATGACGGCCAACGGCCTTTGCCACATCAGCGCCGTCGAGTTCGCGCATCAATACGCCCAGGGCCTCGAAGACCTCCTCGGCAACGATGGATTGACCGACGAGGCCGTGCTCCGCGCCTCACAGGATTACGTCCGCGAAGTCGTCGCCCACGAAGTCGGCCATGTGCTTGGACTCCGGCATAATTTCGCCGGCAGCCTTTCCGCCACGCTCAACCGCGAGGAGCTCGACCAGTGGTTCAAGGCCTACATCACGGGCACCAACAGCATGGCCGCCTTCACCAACCGCTACGCGTCGTCGTCCATCATGGAATACACCGTCTTCAAGTCGGCCGTGCAGGTCGGCTCCTACATCCGCACCCACACCAACGCGCTGCCGCACGACAAGGCCGCGATCCAATGGGGCTACTTCGGAGGCAAGGAGCCGCGTGAAAAGAAGCTGCTGTTCGGTTCCGATGAACTCGTCGGCGTCTATTCGGATCTCCAGCGCTTCGACGAAGGCGTGGAGCCGGTCATCAGCGCCTACGCCCAGGTCGCGGACGGCATCCGGCTCCTGCCGAACAACCTGATCGAATCGTTCATCGCGGCCAAGGCGCCCCGCGATTCTCGTGACGGCGTGCCCCTCGCGGAAGTGGTCCTGTCCCCGTCGGGCAGCGCATCCCAGATCTCCAGCGGCTTCTCCAGCGTCCTCACCTGGTTCACCTCCAAGGCCCGTTCGCTCCGGGTGGAGAACCAGTTTGAATTCATCGGTGAACTCAACCAGCAGGACCGCGCCAAGGCCCATTGGAAGGAGCTCAACAGCCAGATCGAACGCCTCGGCGGCGTCGACCGCGCGCTCTTCAGCTTCATCCCCGTGGAACTGAAGCTCGACCTCAAGGAAGCCCCCAAGGGCGTGCCCGTGGCCGACAAGGTCAGCGCCACCAACCTGCTCGCCCGGCTGAAGAAGCTGCTCGACGCGCCGGCCTACACCAACTTCGTCGGAGCGGATGAAAAGCGCTACGCGTTCACCCCGGCCGAAAAGGAGATCATCCTCAAGCGCGGCGAGAAGTTCTTCACGGAACTGGAGGCCGACTTCGTCAAGCAGGTCAGCCAGCGGCTCGAGAACGCCCAGCGTGATCTCGGCATGGCGGCCAATGATTCCATCGAGGACGCCGACATCACCGCCAAGCTGGAGCAGCGTATCATCGAGATGGCCAAGACCGTCGTCACGGCCAAGGACGAGACCAAGCGCCTCAAGGGCAAAGTCGACAAGAGCTTCGTCGAGGTCGTCGACTTCAAGTTCGACCAGGAGACACGTCTCGCCGCCGCCCGGACGCTCAACGACCGCATCGGCTCCTACCGCGGCTGGGCCGTCGACGCGCGGACCGAGCTGAACAAGCAGCTCAAGGACGACGTGGAAGGCTCCTTGAACATTCCAAACTTCAAGGAGTTCAAGGACTCGATGCTCTCGCGCCCGCTTCGCGAATGGTATCTCAAGCAGCTCGACATCCTGCAGCTGCTCCCGGTCCGTCCGCCCGGCGCGCCCGCTCCTCCGCTCGCCCCGGCCGTCCGCTGATCGGCGGAGGCCAAGGTCGTCCTCAAAACGAAAAGAGCGCCGGAGTCATCCGGCGCTCTTTATCTTTCGACCGGCGGGTGGCGCGGCGGGAACGCGGCCGCGCTCCGGTTCAGTAGCCGCTTTTTGCTTTGGTGGAACCCGGCGTGCCGCGTGTCGGCGGAGCAACCCCGGCGGCGAGCATCACCTTTTGCAGGGCGACCGCCGTTTCGATCGACGGCTTGAAGTTTCCGGGCCGGTGGCCCTCCGCGATGCCCAGCGGGTCGAGGCCATACTTGTTCTTCCGGTTCCAGATCTCGACCCTGGCCCCCTTGTCCGCGAGGAACTGCACCACCTTCGGCATGTTCTTATAGGCCGCGCCGTGCATGGCGGTTTCGCCGTTGGCATCGACGGCGTTCACCTCCGCGCCGAGCTTGAGAAGCAGCTCCGCCGCTTCAAGGACTTCGGGCTCCTCGCCGGCCACTTCATTCGCGGCCGCGCTCCCGACGCCGATTCCGCAGGCGACCATGAGCGGCGTGCAATTGTCGGCATTCCCCAGCGAGGGGTTTGCCCCGAGGTCGATGAGCAGCTTCATGCAGGCGACGTCCGCGGTCGCGGCGGCCATCAGGAAAGGCGTCGCGCCGACCTTGGCGTAGAGTCCCGCTCCACCCTTGCCCGTCTCCAAACGCGCATTCACGTCCGCGCCGTGCTGCACCAGTTTGCGGATGAATTGGACGCTGCTCAGATTTCCGGACCCCAATGGAGCCGGATCCCCGTCGTCTTCACCGCGCTGTGGTTTGCGCACCCAGCTCATCACATGCAACGGGGTGAATCCCGAACGTTGGTCGTTCGGATCAGCCCCTGCCTTGATCAGCTCGACCGCCAGTTCGAAGTGGCCGTTCTCCACCGCCAGGATCAGCGCACTGGTTCCTTTCTTCGGCCCTTTGCCCGTCGGTTTCCGCGGATCCATGGCCTCGTTCACGTCCGCTCCGGCCTTCAACAAGACCCGAACGACGTCCGCCCGGCCGTCCCGTGCGGCAAAGAAGAGCGGCGTGAATCCCGAGTCGGGCAATGCGGCGCGACAATCCGCGCCGGCCTTGAGGAGCAGCTCGACCACGTCCGCATGGCCGTCGGCCGCCGCCCACATCAGCGCGGTCTGCCCGCGCCGTTCCTTGGCATCGACCTTCGCGCCCTTGGCCAGGAGCGCCTTCACCGGGCCGGGTTTTCCGGTGCGTGCGGCGGTCATCAGGACAGTTTCCCCGCCGCGCAGAGTGGTGTTGGGGTCGCCGCCGCGTTCGAGGAGAAGTTCGACCATCGCCGTGTTCCCGCTCTGGCAAGCGAGGGAAAGGGGCGTGACACCAAAGCGATTGGTCGCATTCGCGTTCGCGGTGGCCAACAGCTTCGCGGTCTCAAGATCCTCGCGGTAGGCGGCCCAATGCAGCGCGGTCACGCCGTCTGCTTGCGCCGCGTTTACGTCGGCGTGTTGCTTGAGCAACGTGCGGATGGCGGTGCGGTCGGATTTCTCGGCGGCGTCGGCGAGCCAAGATTCGGCGGCGGTTGCCACCAACCCTGACAGGACGAACGCAGCGAGAGTGATGGCACATACTAAGAGACAACGAAAGCGATGGGTCATCTCGCCCTTCGCTCGGTTGAGCACAGCGTGAAAACCATGCACAGTTTTAGTGGAATAGATCACGTTCATTCCCCTAGCGAGGCATTGCCATTGCAGTTTTTCGGCCCTCGAAACCTGGCACTGGCTGATTGGTAATCATGGCATAGCCGATAGCACCAAAATCTCCTCCGCTCTCGACAATTCTCTTCCACTCTTCGGGACCGAACTGACCCCCGCCGGCAGGATTAAGCGTGGTCTCTACAAACCCACTTTTGTTCCGCTTCACGCTAGCAGCTTCCCAAAGCGTAAATCGTGGCTTCTTATAGCCGATAACCTTGCTGCGCGACGAGTCAAAAACCGCAGGCATTTGCATGGTAAGCTCGTAACGCTCGTATAAATCCACATTCAAATCAAAGCCCAGCCCTCCCGTGAAGGCTCGATAACGCACTTCAGCTTTTGGAAAGAGACGAAGGAACTCGGCGATGTGTGGGGCAGAGGAGCGTGCCGAGTCTAGTGCCTTGTGTGAATCGTTAGCCTCTTCGACGGCTTGGCGAAACAGTTTTGCATAGGCGGTTTGATCCGAGGCCGGTCGTCCGTAACCGACGATGACGAAACTTGTGTATTCCCTTCCGGCCTCGACGATGCCCCACCGGCAACAGACGGTAGCCCCGACGTTCGTTCCATAATACGCCTCCAGACTTCCAGTCGTTTTTGAACTGTTCGGCGTCGGTTGGCCCTGCATCGGTCCGACCGCCTCGATTAAGAACGCGTGGAGTTGTGGGTATGTGTTGCCATCAACGATCACTTCCAACGTTTCGCTGGTTGCTCGGTGATGCCATTTGGCAGGAACAAGAGGTAGTCCATTTGTCGCAAGCAAGCGGACGCCGAATTTGGGTGCGGACTTAAGGATGAAATCCCCCAAGTCTCCATTTGCCGATGCATAGCCAGCAAGGTGCTCGACTCTTTGGGAACACCCGCTAAGAGCGAAAAGGAAGGAAGCAGTCAGTAAAGGGAGGAATCGCGACATGATGACCGAACTCAGATTCAAATCGCCAGCGGCTCAAACAACCCGTCCACCTTGCCGGTGCTGTCGGCGAAGGAATCGAGGCGGACACCGGCCTTGTCGAGCAGCGTCAGGTGGAGATTGGCCAGCGGAGTCGGCTGCGCGAACTTGATGTGGCGCCCGCCCTTCATCCCGCCGGCCGCACCGCCGGCGACGATGATCGGAAGGTTGGTGTGGTCATGGATGTTCGGATTGCCGATGCCGCTGCCGTAGAGATAGAGCGAATGGTCGAGCAGGGTGCCGTTCCCTTCCGGAGTGGCCTTCAACTTCCCGAGGAACTCGGCGAAGAGCGAGACGTGGAACGCGTTGATCTTCGACATGCGTTCGATCTTCGCGGGATCGTTGCCGTGATGTGAGAGCGGGTGGTGCGGATCGGAGACGCCGATCTCGGGGTAGGTGCGGTTGCTCGTCTCACGGGCGAGCTGGAACGTGATGACGCGCGTGACGTCGCCCTGCAACGCCAGCACCTGGAGATCGAACATGAGCCGCGCGTGGTCGGCATACGCGGCGGGCACGCCGACGGGTCGGTCGAGATCCGGCAGCGGGTTGTCCTTGGTGTCGGCTTCGGCCTTCTGGATGCGGCGTTCGACTTCGCGGACGGTTTCAAGGTATTGGGAGAGTTTGGCGCGGTCGCCCGGACCGAGATCGCGTTTCAGCCGGCTGAGATCCTCGGTGAACGAGTCGAGGAGGCTGGCCCGTTTCTTCAGCGCGGCGCGGCGCTCGCCGATGCTGCCGCCGTCGCCGAACAGGTTCTCGAAAACGATGCGCGGATGCGCCTCCGCCGGCAGCGGCGTGGTCGGCGAGGACCAGGAAAGGTTGTTCTGGTAGACGCAGGCGTAGCCGTTGTCGCACTGGCCGACGACCTGGAGCAGGTCCATCGCGAGCTCCAGCGACGGCAGCTGCGTCCCCTGGCCGATCTGCTTCGCGGCCATCTGATCGACCGTGGTTCCCAGGTAGTAGTCCGTGCTTTCAGTCAACTTCGCCTTGGCCGCGCTGAGGAAGGCGGCGTTCGATGTCGCATGGCTGCCGGGGTAGGCGTTCTGGAGCTCCAGATTTGAAATGGCCGTGACGTGCTCCCGCACGGGCGCGAGGGAGCTCAGGATGGGCGAAAGCTGTTCGAGGTTGTCGCCGGGCGGCGTCCAGCGCGTGATGTCGCAGCCCATGGGCATGAAGACGAAGCCGAGCCGGCGCACCGGATTGGCGGCGGTCTTCGCCAGCGGGGTCGCGGCGGGCACCATCGATTCCAACAGCGGCAAGGCCATGGTGGCGCCCATGCCGCGCAGGAATGTCCGCCGGGGCATGAACTTTTTCGTGATGAAACTCATAGTGATTTCCTCATGGTGAATGGGGTGCTGTTGACGATTCCAAGGATGACCGACGAAAGGCGGTTCCCGTCGCCCCGCGCGTCGTGGACGATCTTGCGGACGGCGGGCGCATCGTGCGCCGCGATCCCGCGGCCGAGCGCGAACGTGAGCAGCTTCTCGGTCAGGGTTCCGACGAAAAGTTCCGGGTGCTTCAGCAGTCCGGCCTCCAGTCCGGCCACGCCGGAGAACTTGCTGCCGTCGGGAAATCCACCGCTGGCATCGACGGGCAGGCCGTCCTCGGCGGTGCGCCAACGGCCGATGGCGTCGAAGTTCTCAAGCGAGAAGCCGACGGGGTCCATCAGGTTGTGGCAGCCCGCACACGCGGCGTTGGCGCGGTGTTCCGCGAGACGCTGGCGCATGGGCAGGGAGTCGGACACGGTGTTCTCCTTGAGCGTCGGGATGTTGGGCGGGGGCGGGGGCGGGGGCGTTCCGAGTAGGTTTCCAAGGATCCAATTGCCCCGGATCACGGGAGACGTGCGCGTGGCATACGAAGTCACCGTCAGCACGCTTCCCTGCCGCAGCAGGCCGCCGCGCTGGCTGCCGGGCGCGAGCGCCACGCGGCGGAACTGGCTGCCGTAGACGTTGGGGATGCCGTAGTGCTTGGCGAGGCGCTCGTTGAGGAACGTGTGGTCGGTCTTCAGCAGATCGAGGACGTTGCGGTCTTCCCGCAGGAGCGCTTCGAAGTGCAGTTCGGTTTCGCGGCGGAAGGCTTCACGGAGATTGTCGTCGAACTCCGGGAAGAGCCGGAGGTCGGGCGTGAAGGAATCGAGGTTCCGCAGATAGAGCCATTGCGCGGCGAAGTTTTCGACAAGGCTGCTGGCCCGGGAGTCGGCCAACATGCGGCGCACCTGTTTCTCCAGGATCTTGGGCCGGTGCAGTTCGCCGCGTTCGGCGGACGCGAGCAGTTCCTCGTCGGGAATGCTGCTCCAGAGGAAGAACGACAGACGTGAAGCCAGCGCGAGGTCGCTGATCCGGTAGGCCGTCGCAGGCGCCACGTCGGCGGGATCGCGCTCGATCCGGAAGAGGAACTCCGGGCTGACCAGAACCGAGCTCAAGGCCGATCCGATGCCCGCCTCAAACCCATTTTCCGCCTTGGCCTGCCGGTAGAATTCCAGCGGCTTCACCAGATCGGCGCTGGTGACGGGCCGCCGGTAGGCCCGGCGCACGAGGTCCGAGAGGATGCGTTCCGCGCAGCCGTCTTCCTCGGCGGGCTTCGAGGGATAGCTCACGAAGATCTTCCGGCGGCTCAACGTGTCGCCGGGCTCCTTGGAGTCGTAGGGGCCGTTGATGGAGACCTGGTAGATCGCGGGCGTCAGGCGCGGGTGCCGGTGCATGTTGTAGCGGGCCAGGTAGGGCTGGCGCCGGGTCTCAAGGAGCGCCGACGGGTTCTTGAGAAAGGCCACGCCCACCTGATGGGAGCCGGCCTTCACGGGAATCCTCGCCTTGAGATGGGCGTCCACCTTCTCGAAGTTCCGGTCGCCCTTGGGCGGTGCCACCGTGAATTGCGCGACCGGCCCGCGTTCCAGCAGCACTTCGAGTTCATGGGGCTCGCGGAGGCCTTCGACCTCCTCGTTGCGGTCCCGTGTCAGGCGGATCTGGATCTCATACTCGCCGTCACGGGGAAACGTGTGCTGGATCAACATGCCCCCGCGTGTGCCGGGCGGGAGGCCTTCGACGTGTTCCTCCTGCGTGCGATCCGGCTTCAGGCGAAAGGTGTCGCCGTTGGGTTTGTTCATCGGCGCGCCCACGGCCAGATGGCTGATCTTTTCGGCGGCGGAAATGTAGCGGTTCAACAAGGTCGGCGAAAGATCGCCCACGGTCACGTTGTCGAAGCCGTGGCTCGCGTCGTCCTTGGGCAGCAGCGCCGCCGCATCGATGTCGAGGCCGAGCAGGTCGCGGATGGCGTTCTGGTATTCGGTGCGATTGAGCCGGCGGAACGTGTCGGTCCGGCCGGGGTCGGGATTCCTGGACGCGGCCCTGTCCAACGACGCGCCGAGCGTGGCCACGAGGGTTTCGTAGTCCTTCTCCTTGGGCCGGTCCTTGCCCACGGGCGGCATCTGGCGGGCCGCCATCTTGCGGACGACGCTTTCCCATACTGCGGAATGCGGCGTGAGGTCGTCCTTGAGGATCTTGTCCAGATCGAGCTCCCCTTTCTTCATCTCCGCGTCGTGGCAGCTGACGCAATACTGGTTGACCGCAGACTTTATCGGCGCGGGAAGCGGGACGGAAACCGGGGGAGCCGCCGAAGCCAAAACCGTGACACCCATGGTAAAACAAAGGCCTGCCAGCCATCGAGTGGCAGGGGCGGACCGGCGGCGACCATTGGGATTGGGTCGGTTCACAGTGCGTGGAAGATGGCCTGATAATCGCAACGGAACAACAATTAAGCCCGGCCAACCCGCCCGTGCTCGCAAATCGCATGGACCCTGTCAGATTCCGCAGCACCCGTTCAAACTTCATTCCAGAAATGCAGGTCAACGCCGTCCCAATCCTGAGTCTCCTCTTCGGTCTCGTCGTCCCGGGTCAGGCGGCGGACCAAGCCCCGCAGCCTCAGCCCGATCCCGCGCGGCAGCTGCGCGCGTATCGCGACTTCGCCATGGGCCGCGACGGCAATCCGGAGCGCGGCCGTCAGCTGTTCAACGACGAGCAACGGGCCGCGTGCGCGAAGTGCCATTCCATCGACGGGACCAGCAGTAAGGCCGGACCCGATCTCCTCGCCGTGGGCGACAAGTTTCCCCGAAGTGAATTGATCCAGGCGATCCTTGAGCCGTCGGCCGCCATCGCGGTCGGCTATGGCACGACGATCGTGGAAACAAAAGGAGGCGAGGAGTTCCAGGGCATCGTCAAGTCGGCGGCCGGCGACGGGCTCGACCTCGTCGGTGCCGACGGCAAACACGTCCGCATCGCCACCGGGGACATAAAGGAACAGCGCGGGACGGCGGTGTCGCTCATGCCGGAAGGGCTCCACACCGGGATGTCCAACCAGGAATTCACCGACCTCATCGAATACCTCGTCACCCTCAAGCAGCCCGAGTCGGCGCTCACTGGAAACCGGGGAATGCCTTCCACCATTTCCGAGCTGGCCAAGCCCGTCACCTTGCGCCCGTTCTTCAGCGAGTTGATGCGGTTCCCCCATGCCTTTGTGCAGAAGCCGGGCGATGTGCGTTCCGGGCTCGTGTGGTTCGGCCAGCTGCCGGGCGCACCGAACACGTTCCTCGCCGGGCATCAGACCGGGAAGCTGTGGCTGCTGGAGAAGGCCGGAACCAATGAAACCAAGACGCTTTTCGCCGACATCTCGAAGGACATCTTCTACGAACGCGGCCCGAACGGACTTCTTGGCGTGGCGTTCCATCCCAAGTTCCGCGAGAACCGCCGCTACTTCGTGAAGCACCAGGTCTTCGAGGGCGGCAAGATCGTGACCACCGTCGCCGAACGCCTTGCCGCGGCCGGGCTGCGCTCCGATTCCGGACAGGCCGAACGCCGTCTCTGGAGCGTGACCAGCACGACCCAGGACCACAGCGGCGGGTGCATCGGCTTCGGGCCGGACGGGTTTCTCTACATCGCGATGGGCGACACCGGCCCGCAGCAGGACCCGCAGGGCCACGGGCAGGACATGAGCCTCCACCTCGGCAAGGTCCTCCGCATTGACGTGGACCGCGCGGAGCCCGGCCTCGCCTACGCCATCCCGTCGGACAATCCGTTCCGCGGCCGTCCCGATGTGC
>JAYTUE010000206.1:0-4474 GCA_043744715.1 Verrucomicrobiota bacterium
TGCGGCGACCCCCGAAAAGCCGGCCCGCGGACGGGCATTATACGCGCGGCACACGCCTCTCCCGTCGCTGTTTTCAGAACAAATCATGGCCACCGTTGGTCGAGCGGCTTGACGAGCACATCACTTATTCGCTTGGGTTTTCTCGCTCTGCTACCCGCTGATGAGTTCTTGGGCGACATCGGTTCCATCTCACCCGAGCGGCACACCCGATTGCTGCGTCGTCTCGCCAGCTACCTTCAGGAAGCCGCCGATGAACGAACCGTCGCCTAGCCATGCGCTCGCGCGAACCGTTCCGCACGCCACGGCACCTGCTTCCCCCGCCGCCTTTCCCCCACCATGCAGGTGCCGCGCCGTGCTCCGCAGTCGCTGAGCTTGGGTCGCTGGAAGCTGTCCGCTGAGCCATCTCCCGGCCGCTTTCCCGCTGGAACGAAGACCGGTTCGCTGGAAGGGTTCGGTCCTGATGAACAAGCTGGCCCCATCAAGGAGCAGCGCCGGCAGCCTCTGCCTGGCGCGGTCCGTGGCCGATCTGATCGCCTCGGACCCGACCCTTGAGGCGGTCACCTTGAACCCGGGCGAAGGGTCCGGCGCGCTGGCCTCGTTTTCCGGGAAGCCGAATCCCCACGTCCAGGATGCGCTGTTCAAGGCGGTGGCCGCAGCCCAGGAGGTCGAGGCGGGTTGTCCCTTGGCGAGGAACGAGGGTTCGTGCGGTGATTGTCCCAAGTCCGAATTGTTCCCCACGCTGCCCCGGTCCACCGCCTCCTTCGCCGCCGGCAAGCTGACGGTGTCGCGCCTGACCTGCCCCACGGCTCCCTCCTTTTGGCATTGGCGCAACCTGCCGATTCCGACGTTCAAGGCCCGCGAGGTGGAGATTCCGGACGACGACCATTCGCTCGACGAATGGAAGATCCAGCTGGCGCTCGCCCTGGGCTGCGGCGCGCTGGGATTGCTCGGGGGCTTTGTCTTGGAAGGGCACTGGAGTCTGGCCGCCTTCATCGGCGCCTACCTATGCGGAGCGTGGGGACCGGCGGAAGAAGTCTGGGAGCTCCTGCGGAAGAAGGTGCTCGACGTCCACTTCCTCATGCTCGCCGTGGCCGCCGGCTGCGCGTCGATCGACGCGTGGGCGGAGGGGGCGACCCTGCTCTTTCTGTTCTCGTTCTCCGGCGCGATGGAGCACTACGCCATGGGCCGGACGCAGCGCGAGATCCGCTCGCTCTTCAAGGCGGCGCCGAAAACCGCGCTGGTCGTCCAGCAGGATGGAACCGAGAAGGAGATCCCGGTCGAGCTGCTCACGCCGGGCATGACCCTGCGGATCCGGCCGGACAGTCAGTTCCCCGTCGATGCCGAGATCACGAGGGGGCAGACCGCCGCGGATGAATCCAACATGACCGGCGAAGCCACGCCCGTGGAGAAGACGGCCGGCGACAGCGTCATGGCGGGCACATTGAATCTCTGGGGCGCGGTCGATGCCCGCGTCCTGCGGCCGGCCTCGGAAAGCTCGCTGGAGAAGATCATCCGGCTCATCCGCGAGTCGCAGAAGCTCAAGGCTCCGAGCCAGCGCTTCACCGACCGTTTCGGCAGCGGCTACACGCTGGGCGTGCTCGGCTTCGTGGCCGTCATGTTCTTCGTCTGGTGGCTCGGCTTCGGCCTGCCGCCGATCCACGCGCCGGGCACGACCAAGAGCGCGTTCTACCGGGCGATGACGCTCCTCGTGGTGGCGTCGCCATGCGCCCTCGTGCTCTCGATCCCGTCGGCCATCCTCGCGGCCATCGCTTGGGGCGCGCGCCACGGCGTGCTGTTCCGTGGCGGTGCCGCCGTGGAAAAGCTGGCCGAAGTGGATGTCGTCGCCCTCGACAAGACGGGGACGCTCACCACCGGCGATCTCACGGTGGCCTCCGTGGGAAGCTATCCCGCCGGCCGCGAATCAGACGTGCTGCGGGACACCCTCGCTGTCGAGGCCCACTCCAACCACCCGCTGGCCCGCGCCATCACCCGGCACGGGAAAAAGCTCGGGATCGCCGTGCCCGAAGCGACCGAGATCACCTCCGTCGCCGGTAATGGCGTCGAGGCCAAGATCGACGGCCAACTCGTGCGCCTCGGCAAACACGACTGGGTTTTCGAGAACGATCCTTCCGGTCCGCCGTCCGCCGACGACAGCGACGCGGGACTTTCCGTCGTCTGGCTGAAGGCGGGCGAACTTCGCGGCCGCGTCCTCCTGCGCGACGAAGTCCGGCCCGAGTCGAAGCCCGTCATCGAAAAGCTCCGCAAAGCCGGCATCCGTTCCCTCGTGCTCACGGGCGACCGGGAATCCGCCGGGCGCCAGCTGCAGAAGCTCGTTCCCGTGGACGAAGTGCGCGCCGCCCTCCAGCCCGAGCAGAAGGTCGCCGCCATCCGCGAACTGGCCGAAGCCGGGCGCAAGGTCGCCATGATCGGCGACGGCGTGAACGACGCCCCCAGTCTGGCCGCCGCGCACGTCGGCGTGGCCATGGGCGCACGCGGGTCCGATGCCGCCCTGGAACAGGCCGAGGTCATCCTGATGCACGACCGCATCGAGAACTTCTGGGCCGCCTACCAGCTCAGCCTTCGCGCGAAGAAGATCATCAAACAGAACATCGTCATCTCGCTCGGGACCGTCGTGGTCCTCGCGGTGGCCGCCACGCTCGGGCCGGTCCCGCTCACGCTCGGCGTGGTGGGACACGAGGGCAGCACCGTGATCGTCGTGCTCAACAGCCTGAGGCTTCTTTTCGGAAAACCCCCATCGACATCCCCATGAGAACTCCATTCACCGCTTTCGCCGCGCTGCTGGTCGCCGGATGCGCCCTGCAAGCCGACAACTGGCCGCAGTTCCGCGGACCGAACTCCCAGGGCCTTTCCGCCGAGACGGGCCTGCCGCTGAAATGGACCGCGACCGAGGGCGTGGCCTGGAGCACGGCGATTCCCGGCGAGTCATGGTCTTCCCCCATCGTCTGGGGCGACCGCGTCTTCCTCACCACGGCCACCGACAGCGGGGAATCCTGCCGCGTGCTTTCCCTCGACCGGAAGACCGGCCGGATCCTGTGGGACAAGGAGGTCTTCAAGCAGGTCCAGCGGCGCAAGGAGGCGCGCAACACCTACGCCACACCCAGCCCCGCCACCGACGGCGAACGGGTCTACGCGTCCTTCGGCGACGGCGGCTTCGCCGCGGTGGATTTCTCCGGCGAGACCGCGTGGGTGAACCACGACTACAAGTTCTACGGCCAGCACGGCCTCGGCACCGCGCCGATCCTGCACGACGGTCTGCTCATCATGGCCCGAGACGGCAGCAGCGACGGCGAGGACAAGAAACTCGGCTGGCAGACTCCCTGGGACCAGTCCTACGTGGTCGCCCTCGACACGAAGACCGGCCGGGAGCGTTGGAAGGCCAGGCGCGGACTCTCGCGCATCGCCCACAGCGTGCCGGGCGTCTGGAAGACCCCCGCCGGGACCACGCAGATCATCAGCGAGGCCGGCGATGTCCTGCAAGGATTCGACCCGAAGACCGGGGCGCGCCTCTGGTCCAGCCAGGTCATCGGCGAAGCCAAGGTGCCCTCGCTGGTCCTAGGAGACGGGCTCGCCTTCACCGCCGGCGGATGGGGCGGCAAGGAGACGATCAAGGCCTTCAGGCTCGGCACCGGCTTCGGCGACCTCAAGGAGTCGAACCTCGTCTGGGAACAGCGGAAAGGCATGCCCAAGGTTCCCTCCATGATCTACGTGAAGCCGCACCTCTTCGCGATAACCGACGGCGGCGTCGCCTCCTGCATGAAGGCCGAGACCGGCGAGCTCGTCTGGCAGGAGCGCGTCGGCGGGAACTTCGCGGCCTCGCCGGTGGCGGCGGAGGGACGGATCTATTTCGTCGGCGACAACGGCGAGACCGCCGTCATCGCGGCCGGGCCGGAGTTCAAGGTGCTCGCGAGAAACCCCATCGGCGAAAAGGTCCAGGCCTCGCCCGCCATCTCGCAGGGCCAGCTCTTCATCCGCACCGAGAAGAACCTGTTCTGCATCGGCGGCGGAAAGTGACCGGCCGGCCGTGGCAACGCGGCATCAATCCCCCCTCACGCCTTCCTGGCGTGCGGCCATTGCACGATCAGCACGCCGCCGAGGATCACCGCCATCGCCGCGACTGTCCGCCAGGTGATCGGCTCGCCCACGAACAACCACCCGAGCAGCACCGCGATGGCCGGATTCACATACGCGTAGGTCGCCACCTTCGCCGCCGCGATGTGCTCCAGCAGCCAGACGTAGGAGCCGAAGGCCACCCACGAGCCGAAGACGACGAGATAGACCCAGGCCACCAACGCCTGGTTTGAGACGGCGTCCCACCGCACCGACGCCGGTTCTCCCCGCAACGCCGCGACCAGCGTCAACGCCACGCCGCCGCAGATCATCTGGAGCGCGCTTCCCATCAACGGCGAGGGCGGACGCTCCAGCTGCTTGCCGAAGACAGATCCGCCGGACCAAC
>JAYTUE010000207.1:0-4468 GCA_043744715.1 Verrucomicrobiota bacterium
CCGCCCCGAAACTCGCCTCGTGGATGGAAGAAAACGTCCCGCAGGGTTTCGCGGTCTTCGCCTTCCCCGTCGCGCATCGAAAGCGCCTCCGCACCACCATTCCCCTCGAACGCGTCAACCAGGAGATCAAGCGCCGCACCCGCGTCGCGCGGGTCTTCCCCGACGAGGCCTCCCTCCTCCGACTCGTCTCCGCCTTGCTGGCCGAGGCCTCCGAGGACTGGGAGACCGGAAAAATCCACCTCAGCATGATCCCCTCAACCCAACCGCCGATCTGATGCCCGCGGAAATCACAGAAAGAAAATTGCGCCGCCGGTGAACGGGCGTCAGGGCCGAAGCCTTGACGCCCGGAACAGTGTTTCTTGAGTGAGGGGTTATTGTTTCGCTTTTTTGGCGGCCTCTTGCTTTTTTACTTCTTCCCCTAGTTTGGTGACATACTTCTTCGGGTCTTTCTTGAAGTCCTTCACGCAGTTCTTGCAACAAAACTTGATGGTCTGGCCCTCGTGGACTAGCTCGAAGGGCTTCATGTCGCTTTTCTCGAACTTCTCGTCCGACACGAGGCAAAAATCGAGCGGGTAGGGCTTGGCCTTCTCGTCCTTGGCGGACGCGGCGCTCTGGTCATGGTGTTCGTGCTTCTTCTCGTCAGCGCGCAGGGCAACTGTGGTTGCCAGACCGGCAAACAACATGGCGGTGAGCAATGATTTAGGTGTCTTCATTCGATGTCTTGGTTCGGTGGTAGTGTGAGGGCGTGAAAATTTGGCGACAAAAGGGGTCACTTCATGGCGGCGAGCTTGGTCAGATACTTCGTCGGATCCTTGTCGAAGTCCTTCCGGCAATCCTGGCAGCACAGTTTGATTTCCTGTCCATGATAAACAAAGACGACGGGCTTGTCGTGGTCGAAGGCGTCACCGGAGACGACGCACTTGGTGAGCGGATACGGTTTCACGCCAGCCATGCTCATGCTGTGGTTCATGTGGGCATGGTCATCGGATTTGCAGCCGACGAAACCGATGATGGCAGCGCCTACGAAGGCAGATGTGAGGAGGGTCTTTAGGGCTTTCATGTTTGTCCGTTTATTTTGCTTTTACCAACAAGCCGCCGAAAGGCGGCAGATCATCTCAGTAGGTGACGACAAACTGTCCGTCGTCGCGGGCGAACGCCGCCGGGTAACTCCACACCGGCAGACCGGCCTGGCTGGTTTTCTCGCCGACTGGTTGCCCTTTTGCGTCCAAAGTGCGCCAAGCGACGCTCCCGCCCTTCTGCCAGCCAGTGCCTTCGGCCCACGCGCACAAGGCTTCACCACGGGCGTTGACCGCGAGGGCGGGGTGCTTGCCGCGGTCGTCGCCCGACACGGACGTCACCGCGAACCGTTCGCGCAGTTCGGGCAAGACCACGGTCGCCTGGATCCGTCCCTTCGTCTCCCACGCCGCGAAGACTCCGTGCGGACTGTCCACGAGGGACCCACTGCTCATGGGGCACGACCCGGTCGGCCACGGATCGGTCAAGACCTGCGTGAATGTCGCGCCCTGGTCGGACGACGACAGCAGGGTGATGTGACGGTCGGCCGGGGTGGTCGCAGCGCGGTAAAGCACCAACAAGCTACCGGCGCGGTCGGCGAAGGCACGCAACGCACAGCAACCGCAGACGCCGTTGGCCAAACTGATGGATTTCTCGGGCTGGAAGGCCGCTCCGTCGTCGGAGGAACGCGCCAGGAATACGCGCCGAGCGGTCTCGTCGGTCTGGTTGGCGGCGGGAGCCGCGTGCCACACGACATAGACGCTGCCCATGCGGTCGGCCGCGACGGAAGCGCCGCCGTCGAGCATCGCGGTCCTGCCCATGAGGTTCCGCTGCGGCTCGAAAGTTTGGCCGGAATCGTCCAGCCTAGTGTAAAGCAGCGGTGCGCCCTCCGCCGCTTTGGGTTCCGCTTGCGAGGAACCATTCCACACCACATGGACACGTCCGTTGCGACCGATGGCGAGTTGGGCTCCGCGAATCGTGCCGATGGCGACGGCGCTGCCGGGTTGGCTGTTCACGCGGACGGGCACGGTGCCGTTCGTCCGGCCGGCAGGAAGTTTCTGATAAAACACGTCGCACGCCTGCGGCTCTCCTTGAAGCCAGATGAGGTGAACGGTGCCCGTGTCCTCCGTGACGGCGAACGGCTGCATCGCCCCGGGGGGAGGCGTCGGACTTCAACCGCGCCGTGGACAATGGAAACCGATGCCAACCAGAAGAGCGACAGCAGGAGAGAGTTTCGTTTCATGGCTAGAGCGGCGGATATGTGGTGACGATGCAGGCTAAGACCGGAAGAGACGACAAGATGGCCGTGCAAGAAGGCAACGGATGGCGACAAGACGAGGAAGTGGCATTCATCGGTTCTGTGATTCGACGTTCATTGGTCAGGAACCTGCCTTGACGAGGAAGCCGGCCGGCCCGCACACCGCGTCTTTCGGTGAACGCGGCGTGAGCGAGGCGTTCGCCAAATTCTTCGGGAGCTCGATACCGTCGCGCTCCAAGTCCGCCGCCGGGGCGAGGGAGGCGAGTGTGCCGGGAGGCGACTTATACCAGCCGGGGTCGGAGCCATCCGCCGGTAGTTCTTCGCGCACCTTGAGGATGTTGAACATGCCACCCATCGTGATGTAGTCGTGTTGGCCGGGACCGCCCACCATCGGCAGGGAGTTCTTCGGCACGGGCATCCCCATCTCCGCCATGTCGCCCATGCCGTCCGCTCCCATCGCCATGTAGCCGGGCACCAGCTTCCGCACTTTCCTCGTCAGCCCGTCGGTGTTGATGCCGATGAGGTTGCCGGACTTGTGTCCCATCTGCGTCATGACGTGGTGGAGCATGTGGCAGTGCATGACCCAATCGCCCGGTGCGTCGGCCACCCACTCGATGGTGCGGGTGCTGCCGGTGGGCATGTGAACGGTCGTCTCCGGCCACTGGCCGGCTTCGGGAATCTCCCCGCCGTCGGTCGCCACGACCTTGAAGTAGTAGCCATGCAGGTGAATCGCATGGTGGCTCATGGTGCTGAGGTTGCCGATGCGGACACGCACACGCTCGCCGACCTTCGCCAGCAGCGGCTCGGTGCCCGGAAAGCTCCGTCCGTTCATGGTGAAGACATTGAAGTCCGTCATCTCGTTCGGGTCAGGGCGGCGCGCGCCCACCTCGATTTTCCACTCGCTCAGCATCATCGCGTAGTCGCGGTCGGGCGGCGGGTTCTTCGGGTCCTTTGGATGCACGATGAGCATCCCCATCATGCCGAGCTGCATCTGCGTCATCTCGTCATGGTGCGAGTGATACATCAGGGTGCCGTGCTGCTTGAGCGTGAACTCATATTTGAACGTCTCGCCCGGCTGGATGGCCTTCTGGCTCACGCCACCCACGCCGTCCATGCCGCTCGGCAGCAGGACGCCGTGCCAGTGTACGCTGGTGGGCGCGGACAGCCGGTTCGTGACGTAGATGCGGACACGGTCTCCTTCGACGGCCTCGATGGTCGGGCCGTGGACACGTCCGTTATAGCCCCAGCAATTGGAGACCAAGCCCGGTGCGAACTCATGCACCACCGGCTCGGCGATGAGATGGAACACCTTCACGCCGTCCACCAGCTTCCACGGCAGGGTCGCGTTGTTCAGCGTGACGACGGGCCTGTAGGGCAGCTTCACGCCTTCGGGGGCGAAGATTCTGGTCGAGCCATCGCTGATCGGCTTGGGTTCCGGGCCGGACTTCCCGTCGTTGCTTGGTGACGGCAAGCTGTCGGCGGCGCGAAGCCGGGCGACGGGCAGGCCGGCTTGCGAAAGGAAGGCCGCGCCTCCGGCAACGGCACCGGCGCGGGCGAAGAAACTGCGGCGGTTCAAAGGGGAAGAGTTCATGGCAAGTTCAGTGTTTGTGTTCGTGGGAAGCGGGAAGTTCGTCGGACGGTTGCACGGGAGACGGCAGCTTGTTCATCTCGGGGTCATGGTCCGCGGCGACCCGGAATTCACTGTGCCGCACCTGACCGCCTGCCGCGCTGATCCAACCACCGATGCCAAGACTGACGGCACCGGAGACCAAGGTGGCCAGCACCAGCGGACGGGTGGCGCGAGGCGATTTTCGCAGGCTCGCCAGTCCGGCCGCCGCCAGCGCAGTGGTGGCGTAAAAGGCATACACGGACGTCTCGGCGCGGCGCATATGCTCGCGGAGCCATTTCTGTCCGTCCACGTCGGCGAATGGTCGGACGCGGTTGTAGGAATCCTGTCCGAGCGACAGGATTGGGTAGGCGGCACTGGAACACAGCAGCACCAGCCCAAGCCCGATGGCCTGTGCCGGAACATTTTTTGCCAGCCAGCCAGCGAGGAGAGCCAGCAGGCTGACGCCCAAACCGACCACCAGGACCGAATGGCCGGTGGCGTGGAGATATTCGGGGGGCTGTCCGAGTATCAAGGCTCCGGCCTGGTGGATATGGTCCTGTCCCCGCGCTTGTAGGACGGTGAAAATT
>JAYTUE010000208.1:0-4462 GCA_043744715.1 Verrucomicrobiota bacterium
ATCCCGGGCTGGCCGCTGAAACGGGAGCTTTCCTCGAACTCGGCAAAGAGGACGGAAAGCTTTTCCGGATAGTCCGGCGCGGCCATCTGTCCGAGGAGATCGGCGGTCCCAAGCGCATGTCCCATGAGCCGCTCCAGGTCGCTTTGGAACTCGATGGCGGTCGGGTTCACGTTGAGTCCGGTGCAGCGGATCATGTTGCGCACCGACTGGCATTCCACGGCGGTAAATCCTTTCTGGAGGAGAAAGGTCCGCGCGAAGTCCATGCTGCGGTTGACGTGGGTGGCCGTGTATTTGGCCCCCGTGCCCGCGTCGTCGAAGCGATGCTTCAGGTAGCCGGTGTCGTGCAACAGAATCGCGGCGATGCCGAGCTGGTGCATCCGTTCAGTGATGACCGGTTCGGCCCGCCGTCGATGCCGGCCCTCGAGAAGCCGCGACATGCACATCGTTCCCTGGAGCGTGTGCTCCAGGTCGTGGTAGCGCGCGTCGATCGGGAGGTAGTCGCTGTAACGGCCTTGAAAGTAGTCGAGCGCCCATCCGAAGACCCTGTCCACGTATCCGGCATCTCCCCCAGGGAAGATCGTCCGGTAGGAATCGGCGACAGCCGCTTTTACGGCAGCAGGCTGACTCGTATCAATCAGGCAGGGCACAGCATTCGATTTAACCCAGCTTTCAGAAATTGCACGTCCTAAGTCGGGACAAAACTTCCTGCGAAGGGAAATCTCGATAAGCGCTTTCAAGCCAGTTGCCCCAGCCCGAAGCATGGGCCAAGACTGCCCGCCCTTGCCGCCGGTTCTCACCATCCGTAACGCCCGCAAATCATTCGGGGCCAACCAGGCCCTTCGTGGAGCCGCCTTCGAGCTGCGTGATCGCGAGCTTCTCGCGCTCCTCGGACCCAATGGAGCGGGGAAGACGCCGCTCATCCGGGCCATCGCGGGCCGCGTGCGGCTCGATGAAGGCGAGATCGAACTCTTCGGGGAGAAGATCGATGCCACCAGCCGCCGCCGGCTTCTCGCGGTGGTGCCGCAGGAATTAGCGCTCTACGGTCTGCTTACGGCCCGCGAAAATCTGGCCGGCTTCGGCCGCTTGAACGGCGTTTCGTCAGGGCGGATCAAGGACAAGGTCGGCGCTGGGAGACTGTCTGATCGGCCTGGCCGCTTGACCGTCGACGGGTCAGCCCCGACTTTCCGCGCTTCGTCGCCTGTCCGGCGGCATTGAATCAACCATGGTCAGCCATCTCCGCCACATCGTCCCAGATCCCGGCCTCGTCGTCCGCGCTCGCGGCTCGGGTGAAATCATCAGCCGGGTCGCCCGCTATCTCACTCCCTACCGCTCTCTGGCCGTGGCGACGATCGGCTGTGCGATCCTTTCGTTGGCGGCTTCGTTCGCCTTTCCGCTCCTGACGGGGTTCCTCATCGACGACGTCATCCGCGGCGGGCGTTCCGAGAAGCTCCTTCCCGTGATCGGCGCCCTGGTCCTCGCGTTTCTGCTTCGCGATCTTTTCAACGCCATCCGCATCCGGATCAACAACCGGCTCGAACAAAACGTCATCTTCGACATGCGCCGCGAGGTCTACGGCAAGCTGCAGCGGCTCACGATCGGGTTCTTCGACCAGCGCGCTTCCGGCGACCTCATGACGCGGGTGATCGAGGACGTGAACGCCGTGGAGCGGCTGCTCATCGACGGAACGGAGCAGGGGACGGTGGCCATTCTCGGAGTGGTCGGCGTCGCAGGAATCCTCTTCTGGCAGAATCCGACGCTGGCCTTCGTGGCGATGATTCCCATCCCGTTCCTGATGGCCGGCGCCCTCTGGTATACGCTGACGGCCCACAAGCGTTACCGCGTCCAGCGCCAGGCCTCGGCCGCGATGAACTCGCTCCTCATGGACAACCTCCAAGGCGTGCGCGCCATCAAGGCCTTCGGCCGCGAGGCGCACGAGGACGGCCGTTTCGCGGACAAGGCGGACGGCGTGCGGCAGGGGACGCTGGTGGTGATGAAGGCGTGGGCGTTCTATTCGCCGGCGATGGCGTTCTGCACGGCGTTGGGTTCAGCGCTCGTGCTCTGGATCGGAGGCCAGCAGGTCATCGCGGGCAAGATGGAGATCGGCCAGCTCATCAGCTTCCTCTTCTTCCTCGCGCTCTTCTACGAACCCATCGGCCGGCTCCACGGCTTGAACCAGATGCTCCAATCGGCCCGGGCCGCGGGCGAACGGGTGTTCGACATTCTCGATGCGGAGCCGGAGGCCAAACCATCAGGCGAAGGCGCGCAAGTGGCTCCGTGGCGTGCGAAGGGGGAGGTTTCGTTCGAGCAGGTGAACTTTGGCTACGGCGTTGATCGCAGGGTTCTGCAGGATGTTTCCCTGGTCGCCAAACCCGGTGAGATGGTCGCGTTGGTCGGTCCCACGGGCGCGGGCAAAACGACCCTCGTCAACTTGATCCCCGCGTTCTACCCGCTGACCAGCGGAGCCATCCGCATCGACGGGCGCGACATCTCCGCGATGCCGCTCACCGAACTGCGTCGACAGATCAGCGTGGTTTCCCAGGAGCCGTTCCTCTTCAACGGCACGGTCCGCGAAAACATCCTCTACGGTCGGTTGGAAGCCACGGACGCCGACATGGTGGCGGCAGCCAAGGCCGCGAACTGCCACGAGTTCATCAGCCGGCTGAAGGATGGCTACGATTCGTCCGTGGGGGAACGCGGCGTGAAGCTGAGCGGAGGAGAAAAGCAGCGTGTGGCCATCGCCCGGGCGCTGCTCAAGGACGCGCCGATCCTCATCCTCGACGAGGCCACGGCCAGCGTGGACACGCAGACGGAGAAACTGATCCAGGAAGCCCTGGAACGCCTGATGTCGGGACGGACCAGTTTCGTCATCGCGCACCGTTTGAGCACGATCCGGAACGCGGACCAGATCCTGGTGCTCAAGCATGGGCAGGTGATCGAGCGGGGAAACCACGAGGAACTGATGGGAGGGGACGGGCTCTACGCGACGTTGTGCCGCATCCAGAATGCGCGGCAGGAAGCGGAGGTTCTCGAGCGCAGCACGCTCGACTGAGAGACGAGGGATCAGGGCTGGCGGATCGCCGTGCGGTCGAGAAGCCACTTCCAGTCGGCGGCCACGTCCGGATTGGAAAGGGAGACGGAAGTCGGGGTCATCTGGGCGACCGGTTGCACGATTCCAGGTCCGCCGAAGGCCTTGGCCTTGGTTTTCCAGACATGCATCTCAGCGTGGCCGTCCGCGAAAGCCACGCCCGTGCCGTTGCGGTGATAGGCGCCGACCCAGTCATCGACCTGGCTGCGATTGGCCACGTCTACGAGGAAAACGCCGTCGTTGATGGAGTCAGCGTGTTCATCGATGAGAGTCCATGAACGGGAGGGGGAAAGAGCCCGGAAGTCGGACATCCGGCGGTAGATCGAGTAGCCCGAGTTCACCGCCAGCAACTGGTCGGGATTGTTGCGCGGGACGGCGGAGCGTGACGAGCCGTCGACCAGGTAGTTCATCGAAACCGAACGGGCCCGGGGAAGTTTCTTGCCGATGAGGGTCACGGTCGACCGGTCCTCGGGACAGCGGAAGATGCGCGCATCCTTGATGTAGGTGCCGAGCATGCCGCCGAACATGCCCTTGGAAGGGTCGTGCCGAACGAGAATCGAGGTATTCGTGTTCAGCGGCGATTGGCTGTAGTCCAGCCAGCCTCCGGCCCAGGAGTAACGGGGCGAGGCGTCGGAGAAGGATTGAAGGGAAGGCTGGTTGGCATTGACCCCGATCATGTTCGGGACAATCCGGTCGTCGTTGTCCTGGACATACATCTGGAAGGCGATGCCCAGCTGCTGCTTCTGCTGGAGACAACGGACGGCGCTTCCGGTGATTTTGGCCTTGAGGAGGGCCGGGACCAGGAGCGACGCCAGGATGCCGATTAGGGCGATTACCATCAGCAGCTCCATCAGGGAAAATCCCTTCGAGGAGCTGCCTGTTGCCTCTGATTGACGACGAAGATCCTGCATGGTTCTCGGTTCGGGTGCTTGTCGGACTATAAGGGCTGTGGTTCGGGAATCCACCTGATTTTTGGGCCGGGTGGAACCGGGGAATCGCCTGGGCCGGGCCCGTCAATCAAGCAGAAGAACCCGGTAATAGCGCTGGGTTGAAACGGGGAGGGTGGTATCGGCGAACGAGGCGATGGCGGCTTGGGCCGTGATTTCCGGGCTCAGGTTGGTCCAAGGCCCGTTGATCAAGACCGGCTTGTATTGGACGCGGTAGCGTTTTCCGGGAATGGCGGTCCATTTTCTCCCCCCGGAAAGGAGACGGACAGTGTGACGAAGGTTTGGGCGCGACACCAAAACCCGCACGCGGGACGCGTGCGCTCCCCATTTCCATTTCGGAGTTCGGGTTAAGACGGGCGCAGCCGGTTTCCGATGAACGCCCGGTCGGCCGCCGTCGGACCTGAAGCGCGGTCGAGATCCCAGCCGATCT
>JAYTUE010000209.1:0-4454 GCA_043744715.1 Verrucomicrobiota bacterium
ACGCGTGGGCCTGGCCCGGGCCATCATCTACGAGCCGGAGGTCGTCCTCTACGACGAGCCGACGACGGGGCTCGATCCCATCGTCTCGGACAGCATCGACAAGCTCATCATCCGCGTGCAGCAGGAGCTGAAGATCACCTCCGTGGTCGTCACGCACGACATGCGCAGCACCCGCAGGGTCGGGAAGACGGTCTTCCTCCTGCACCAGGGCCGCATCCACGTGGGGGCAAGTCCCGAAGACCTGTTCGCGTCGACCGACCCGATTGTCCACCGCTTCGTCAACGGCATCTCCGACGAGAAGCAGATCGATTTCACCCCATGAACGACTCCCGCAAGAACCTGTCCGTCGGCATCTTTGTCCTCGTCGGCATCGTGTTGTCCGCCACGCTGATGATCGCCTTCAGCCGGGGGAAGATCTTCTCCGCCGGCACCTACGCCCTGACCCTCAAGGCCGTCAATGTCGGCGGCATCAAGATGAAGGCGCAGGTCCAGATGGCCGGCGTCGTCGTCGGGCATGTGAACTCCATCGAACTCGCCGGTGACGGGAAGACGGTCTCGATCAGAATCGGCATCGAGAAGAAGTTCCTAGTCTACGGCGACGCCGTCTTCGGCATCGACGCATCGGGGTTCCTCGGCGACCAGTTTGTCTCCATCAAGCCGACGGCCAACGTCAAGCCGCTCCTCAAAGACGGCGACACCGTGACCTGCGAAGAGCCCTTCAATCTCCAGGACACGGCCAAGGCGGCTGCCGGCTTCATCAAGCGCCTCGACGCCACGGCGACCCGCCTCAACGACGCGATCACCCGGGTCGACGAGATGGTGCTCAACAAGGAAACGCTGACCAATGTCGCCTTCACCTTCCGCAACCTCCGGGCCGTCTCCGAGCGCGCCATCGCGGCGATGGACGGGGTCGACTCCATCATCCAGACCAACCGCGAGCCCATCGCCATGGCCATCACGAACCTGCTGACCTTCAGCACCGAATTGAACAACGTGATCGCCCGCCTCGACTCCGTCGTCGCCACGAACGCCGCCGCCGTGAACGCCACGATGACCAACTTCCAGGCGACCAGCGACACGCTCAGGGAAATCGTCGAAGGCATCCAGCAAGGGCAGGGGACCGTCGGCGGCCTGCTCAAGGATCCGGCCCTGAAAAACCAGCTAAGCCAAGTGGTAAGCAACATGGTCATCCTCTCCGGCAACCTCAGCCGTTACGGCATCCTCTACAAGCCGCCCGAGGCCCGCGCCCGCCAGACCACCGGCACGTTCAACTACCCGATCAAGTCGATCCGCTGAGAGACCCTTCATCCGGGTTTCCAATCGTCCGATCCTTCGTCAGACGATGAACACCTGGGTCATACGAGTTTTTTTCATGCTCCTGTGCACCGCGGCCGGCTTCAGCATCAGCCAGGTGCGTCCCGATCTTTTGGACCATCCCGGGCGCGCCTGCTTGGTCGGCTTCGGGTTCGGCGGATTGATTGTCGGTATCGACGAGATGCTGAAGGGGTTTTCCATCCGGGCGTTCTCGGCCGCCACGACCGGCCTTGTGATCGGCACGCTGATGGCGTGGATCGTGGACCGATCCGGGTTGTTCGACTTTGCGGCCGAAGAAGTCCGCTGGCTCATCCGGCTTGGGCTGTTCCTCGGCTTCTCCTACCTCGGCATGGTCATCGCCATGCGGAGCAACAAGGAGGACTTCAGCCTGATCATCCCATATATCCGCTTCGCCTCGCAGGCGAAGCCCGACAACCTCTTCGTGGTCGACACCAGCGCGGTCATCGACGGTCGCATCGCGGGATTGGTCGAACTCAACCTGATCGAAGGCAAGTTGATCATCCCCCGGTTCGTCCTGCGCGAACTCCAGCAGCTGGCCGACTCGGCGGATGAGATAAAACGGGCCCGCGGCCGTCGTGGATTGGAGCTTCTCCAGAGACTCCAGGACCATCCCAAAACCGAGGTGAAGATCCACGAGGCCGACTTCCCCGGCGAGACGGAGGTCGACGCCAAGCTCGTCCTCCTTGCCCGGGCGCTTTCCGCGCGGCTCGTCACCAACGATTCCAATCTCGCCCGCGTCGCGTCGCTCCAGTCGATCAAGACGATCAGCCTTATCGAGATGGGTTCGGTGCTGAAGCCGCAGATATTGCCCGGCGACACGCTGAACATCCGCATCACCCGCGATGGCCGCGAGCGTGGGCAGGGTGTCGGTTATCTGCCGGACGGGACGATGGTCGTGGTCAACGGAGGCGGGGGATCTGTTGGCGAGACGTTGCCCGTGCGCGTCGGGAACCTCACCCAGACCGGGGCCGGTGTGATGATCTTCGCCGAGAAGGTTGCGTGATTCCCGGTGGCGGGCACATTGCCGCCATGGAACTCCGCACCATCTACACCACCTTCAACTCTGCGGACGCCAACCTCCTCCAGGGCCGCCTCGAAGTCGGCGGCTTCGACGCCTTCATCCATGGTGAGATGACGGGAATGACGCTCGGCGGCGGTGTCTTCGCCGCCGGTGGCATCCGCATCCAGGTTCCCGAGGACCAGGCCGACGAGGCCCGGGCCTTGATCGAGGCCGAGCTCAAGGCCCGCGAGGAACCGCCGGTCAATGAGGACTGAGCCCAGAGATGCGAGCCCCGTCTAGTTCGGGCCTCAATCCATTTCTCCTCCCTCTCTGGGACGATTCGCCCGCTTCTCAAGTCCGTCCTTTCCTGCCTGACTGTTGCCGATGATGAGTGCTTCCTTGCGCCGCGCCTTGATCCGGTTGTCCCGTCGGCTTCCGGCCGGAGAAATCCTGTTCGATGAACCCACCCTGAAGAAGTTCTCCGGCGACAAATGGTTCGCCGTCGCCCGTCCCGATGCCGCGGCTTTGGCGACTTCAACCGAGTCCGTCTCCACCATCCTCGCCTTCGCCCACGAACACCGCATCCCCGTTACTCCGCGCGGCGCGGGCTACGGCTACGTCGGTGGTTGCGTGCCCGTGCAGGGCGGCATCGTGCTGTCCGTCGAGAAGATGGACCGCATCCTGGAGGTCAACGACCGCGACTTCGTGGCCGTCGTCCAACCGGGCGTCATCACCGCCACCCTCCAGAAGGCCGCCGAGAAGAAGCGCCTGTTCTACCCGCCCGATCCCGCCAGCCGGGCCGACTGTTCGCTCGGCGGCAACATCGCCACCAACGCCGGCGGACCGCGCTGCCTGAAATACGGCGTCACCCGCGACTACGTCCTCGGCCTCGAAGTCGTCCTGGCCGACGGCACCGTCACGCGCCTCGGCGGCCGCGCGCACAAGAACAAGACCGGCTTCGACCTCCACCGGCTCTTCGTCGGCAGCGAAGGCATGCTCGGAATTGTCACCGAAGCCACGTTGAAGCTCCTCCCCTTGCCTCCGTATCGCGCGCTGCTCGGCGTCGGCTTCGACACCATGCGCGGCTGCACCCGGGCCATTCGCGAGATCTTCAAGGCGGGGTTCCTGCCCTGCGCGCTGGAGATGGCCGACCAGTTCACCCTCGCCGCCGCCCGCAAACGCACCGGCAGCAAACGGCTCGAAGGCGCGAACGCCATGCTCTTCGTCGAGGTCGACGGCCAGGAACGCTCCGTGCGCGGCGAGCTGAAGGATCTGGAGAAGCTGGTGAAACCGTTGAAGCCCGTCTTCATCGACCGCGCCTTCGGTCCGGTGGAAGTGGAGAAGCTCTGGGGCCTGCGCCGCGAGTTTTCCTATTCACTGCGCGACACCGGCCTGACGAAGCTGAACGAGGACATCGTCGTGCCGCGCGGGCAGTTGGAGGCGCTCGTCGACTTCGCCGAGAAGCTTCAGCAGAAGCACGGGTTGCCCGTCGCGTGTTTTGGCCATGCCGGCGACGGCAACATCCACGTCAACGTCATGGTGGACTTCACCCAGCCCGGCGCGAAGGAACGCAGCGAAGCCGCCGTCGACGAACTCTTCCGCCAAGTCGTCGCGTGGGGCGGCGCTGTGACCGGCGAACACGGCATCGGCCTGGCCAAGAAACCCTGGTGGCCCATCGCCGCCGACGAATCCGTCCGCGCCCTGCACCAGACGGTGAAGAACGCCCTCGATCCCCAGCGCCTGCTCAATCCCGGTAAGTTCCTCGGGTGATACAGTAGCCGCCGAGGTGTGAGGCTGGAATCAAGGCTGCGCAGTAGCGCAGCCCCATCCGATCAAGATCAAGGCGGATCTGTGTCTCCATCTGCTGGTCCACTGAATTCTTCCTCTCCCAGCGGCCCACTCGCCTACTTTTTCACCGTTGGCGGGGCGCAAGACGGCTTTGTTGAGCGTGACCGGGGGCGAGCCCAGCGGCGGGCGCGTTTGACCTTTGCGAGGATGTCGGATGCGGTGGCGGTCCAAACCAACCGGCGTGAAGGAGATTCTGACCCGACCAAACCATCCAACAAGGGTGTGATTATCAGCGGGTGAGGTTCGGGGCGGGAGGGCCAAAGGCCCGGCT
>JAYTUE010000210.1:0-4440 GCA_043744715.1 Verrucomicrobiota bacterium
TTGGAGAAAGGATCATTCATCGGATCTAGCATTGGATTCACTGTTTGCCCATGAGTCGCCCAACCGCCGCGATCATCGCCGCGAAGCGGAGTTGCCCCATCTGTTCCGCCGCCGGCCGGTCGCCCCGAGGCCGGGCCGCCCGGAAGCTACCCGCAACGGGAGCAGTCCCTGACCGGACATCCATGGGTGAAAGATCAAAATTCATACGCCCTCCTAGGACCTGGCCGGGCCGTCCTCGCAATCCCCCGGAAAGGCGGAGATGAGGCGCTCCCTGTGATCCGCCGATGGATTGCCGGCAAACCCGGCGCGGGGAAAGTAGAGCCTGTCTGACCAGAATGGTTCTTCGTTTTTTGTTCATCGTGTCGTGGGTCCGGAAAAAGCAAAAAGGCACGAACGCAACATCCTGAAAAGATCTCGAACGATCCCGGAATGATACTGCGCTCGTGCCCTTGGCTTGCGGGACATGTCTCCCGCCCGGGAAAGCGGTCCACGGGAACCCAACGGCCCCGTCGAACCTCTGTGTCGGAATATCGGCTGGTTCAGTCGCTACTTGAGGAGTTTATTCTCAAAGGCGGGGCGGTCACGGGTTCGACGGACTCCCCGGTCGTTTCGGCGACCAGAACGAGACTACGCTGGTTTCGTTTTCGCGAATTCATGTCGGCATGGGACCACAGTTCGGCGGCGCACTTCGGCGGAGTGCTCCCTTCGGGGCGGCGCTCGTGTGGGACATGCCTGTTGCTGCTTCGTTCCCGACAAAGCCGTGAGCTTTTTGAGGAACATCCGCATCCAACCGAACAGATTTCCCTGCGCCGCAACCAACCGGCCGCCGAAGCGGCCAATGTGCGGAGAACGCCACGCTTTGCCCGGCTCGCGAACCCTCGTCGTCACGATTTGGACCGGCTCCTTGACCTCGGAAAGTCGGCCCCTAAGACTCCGCCCGCTTCCAATCATCGAACACGATTTATGGCCGACAACATCGAGTCCCACCTGAAGGAAACCCGCGTTTTCAAGCCCTCCAAGGAGTTCTCCGCCAAGGCGCACATCAAGTCGATGGCCCAATACAGGAAGCTCTGGACCGAGTCCGTGAAGTCGCCGGAGAAGTTCTGGAAGAAACAGGCCGAGGCCGAACTCGTCTGGCAGAAGCCCTTCACCAAGGTGCTCCAGTGGAAGGAGCCCTTCGCGAAATGGTTCATCGGCGGCAAACTCAACGTCTCCGCCAACTGCCTCGACAAATGGCTCGGCACCGCCACCGCCAACAAGGCCGCGCTCATCTGGGAAGGCGAACCCGCCACCGACGGCAAACCCGGCGAGGAACGCGTCCTCACCTACAAGCAGCTCCACCGCGAGGTCTGCCGCTTCGCCAATGTCCTCAAACGAAACGGCGTCGGCAAAGGCGACCGCGTCATCCTGTATCTGCCGATGGTGCCCGAGGCGGCCATCGCCATGCTGGCCTGCACGCGTATCGGGGCGATCCACAGCGTCATCTTCGGCGGCTTCAGCGCGCAGTCGGTCGCGGATCGCGTCTTCGATTGCGGCGCGAAGCTCATCGTCACGGCGGACGGCGGCTACCGGCGCGGTGCGGTCGTTCCGTTGAAGAAGAACGTGGACGACGCGCTCCTCATCAAGGACGCCAACGGTGAACTCCTCGCCAAGACCATCCAGAAGGTCGTGGTCGTCCGTCGTTGCGGCAACGAAGTCCACATGACGGAGGACCGCGATGTCTGGTGGCACCGCGAGTTGGAATACGTCTCGGACGTCTGCCCAGCCGCAAAGATGGATTCCGAGGCCCCCCTCTTCATCCTCTACACCAGCGGTTCCACCGGAAAGCCGAAGGGCATTCTCCACAGCACCGCCGGTTATTTGCTCGGGACCAAGCTCACTTCCAAATACGTCTTCGACCTCAAGCCCGAGGATGTCTACTGGTGCACGGCCGATGTCGGCTGGGTCACCGGCCACAGCTACATCGTCTACGGCCCGCTGGCCAACGGCGCCACCGCCCTCATGTATGAAGGCGCGCCCAACTGGCCCGAGCCCGACCGCTTCTGGCGCATCATCCAGAAGTATGGCGTGACCATCCTCTACACCGCGCCCACCGCCATCCGCGCCTTCATGAAGTGGGGCGATCAATGGCCGAAGAAGCACGACCTCTCCTCGCTCCGCCTTCTTGGCAGCGTCGGCGAACCGATCAATCCCGAGGCCTGGATGTGGTATCACAAGGTCGTCGGCGGCGGGCGTTGCCCCATCGTGGACACCTGGTGGCAGACCGAGACCGGCAGCATCATGATCACCCCGCTGCCCGGCGCGACCCCGACCACGCCCGGCACCGCCACCCTGCCCTTCTTCGGCGTCCTGCCCGAAGTCGTGGACGACGCCGGCAAGGCCGTGCCCAAAGGTTCCGGCGGCAAGCTCGTCATCCGTAAGCCCTGGCCCTCCATGCTGCGCGGCATCTGGGGCGACCCGAAACGCTTCGTGGAAACCTACTGGACCGAGGTCAAAGGCAGCTACTTCACCGGCGACGGCTGCCGGCAGGACAAGGACGGCAATTTCTGGATCGTCGGCCGCATCGACGACGTGCTCAACGTCGCCGGCCACCGCATCGGCACCGCCGAGATCGAGAGCGCCCTCGTCAGCCACCCCAGCGTGGCCGAGGCCGCCGTCGTCGGCCGCCCGGACGAACTCAAGGGCCAGGCCCTCGTCTGCTTCGTCACGCTCAAGACCGGCATCAAGTCATCGCCCGAGCTGAAGGCCGAACTCCGCAACCACATCGGCAAGGAGATCGGCCCCGTGGCCAAGCCCGACGAAGTCCGCTTCGCCGAAGCCCTGCCCAAGACGAGGTCCGGCAAGATCATGCGCCGCCTCCTGAAGCAGATCGCCAGCGGCCAGGACATCAAGGGCGACACCACCACCCTCGAAGACCTCAACGTCATCGCCAAGCTCGTGGCGAACGCGGAGGAGTGAGAGCGATGTGAAGCTGCCGAACGCCAGCCAAGCGTGGGTCGATCCAACCAAGGTGACAGGCTACCTGCTGGCCGAAGACCACTCGTCCGGCGGTTCCAAGGCGCGCTTCTTTCTCCGCGATGGTTTTGCGCCTGAACGCTGGTCCGAACTTGCGGACAGGTTGGTGAAACACGGCCAACTCAACGAGGTTTCCGAGATCCGAGAGAGACCGGGCGGCAAGCTCTTCGCAGTCAGTGGAACGTGGCTTTGCGCGGACGGCAACATCCGCCCTTTCACGACGGTCTGGATGCTGGCCGACGGTTCGGAAGCCCCTCGACTCGTGACGGCTTACCCGGAATAGTATGGCCATGTTGAAGGAACTCGATTCAGCGGTTCTGATGCGCGATCTGCCGGAGCACGGCTTGGTCAAAGGCGATGTCGGAGCGGTCGTCATAGTTTATGGAGACGGCGAAGCCTTCGAGGTGGAGTTCGTGGATTCGGATGGTGGAACGGTGGCCCTGATCGAACTCAAGCCAGGCGACCTTTCACCCCTCCCCGCGAAATACATCCGCCACGTCCGCGCCCTGGCGAATGTGTGACCGTGAATCAACCGACCAACATCCACGACAAGTTCGTTCACCCTGAGATCCAATCTCCCGCCCGATAGGCAAAAGCGAGGCCGACGCCCGTTGACGCCCCAACAAAACCCGCCACCCTCCCACCGTGGACTTCGACTGGCGCAAGATCATCACCGTTGAACCCGGAAAACGCGGCGGAAAACCGTGCATCCGGGGCATGAAAATCACCGTCCAAGACATCCTCGAACACCTGCCTCCTGATCCCCAGCGCCGAAGGCGCGCCCTGGCCCGCTCACGATTTCCTCACCCACGCATCGCCGCGTTCCACGAACCCGTTGGCGAAAGTTTCCCGGTCGGCCTGAATCGATTGGCGATGGAGGCAGTCGTGGTGATGCATCTCATCAGGCTTTCCACTGCATTTAGAAAACAGCGCCACAACTGCGCCGGGACGCCCGGCGAGTGTGTGTTGTTTCACGGCCATCGCGCAGGAGCACCCACTGGCCGCGCGAGGACGCGCGGCCTACGATGGCTCGGCAGGAGCCTTCGCCCTACCGGTCAACCCTCCTCATGTGTTCCGCCGTAGGTTGAAAGACACTCCAAGGCGGGGAGTCCGGTTTTTTGTTTCTGGGCGGGAAGTTTCCCGGACTTTGAAACCAAGCCGGCCGGCTGCTAGCGTTCATCGCACCAGATGACCGCCAAGAACCTTTTCAGCCTCGCCGGTTTTCTCCTCGCCAGCTTCAGCGCCGGCGCGATCGGTTCGCAGTTCGGTCCAGGTGACTGGTTCGCTGCCCTGAACAAACCGTCGTGGAATCCGCCCGGCTGGATCTTCGGTCCCGTCTGGACGCTGCTCTACACCATGATGGGAGTCGCGGTGTGGCGGGTCTGGCGCGTGGGCGGTTTCAGTGGAGCGCGGGTAGCGTTGGGC
>JAYTUE010000211.1:0-4431 GCA_043744715.1 Verrucomicrobiota bacterium
CGATGAGTCTGGCGGGCAAGAAAGTGATCGTGCGACGGCTGCGGGATGGGACGGTGCAGCTGGAGCGAGGTGGAGAGAAGCTCCGGTGGCGGGCGTTGCCGGGGCGACCAGAGCGAGCGAACCCCAAGCCGGTCAAGCCGGCCGAGGTGAAGAAGAAAACGGCGGCGCGGAAACCTGCGGTGGACCATCCGTGGCGGCGCAGCGGATCGGGAGCGTGAGGAAGCTGGCCCCCGCTGCGGGCGGCCGCGATCGCCTCATGATTGACCATCCCGCGCCGCGCCACAGCCGAGGCCAGCAGGACGATTGATCCACCCTGTTGCTTCTGCATGACCCGGACGGCCGCCCTGACGATGTGGAACGACGTGGTCAGGTTGGTTGAAATGGTCGAGGCCCACTCGTCGTCCGAGGTGAGATGGGCCGGCTTGAGAAGAATGGATCCGATGCAGTTGGCCACCGCGTCGATCCGCCCGTGCTTTTGCAGCACCTCGGTGAAAACCGGATCGACTTCGGCCGACTTGCCGGCATCCGCCACCATGTATTGGGCGCCCGTCTCGTCCGCCGCGGACGACAACCGTTCCTCATTGCGCGAAACAAGGATCACCGTGCCGCCCGCCTTTACGAGTTGACCGGCCAGAACCGCGCCTATGCCGCCTGCCCCGCCGAAGAGGATGGTTACCATGATGTCTCTTGAGGAAAACTGGACCGGATCAAGCCGCCTGCTGGACAGCATCCATCTTGTCGATCATGCGCTTGAGTTTGACCAACGCGATGTTCTGGAGCTGGCGGATCCGTTCACGGGTCACCCCGAACATCTGGCCGACTTCCTCAAGAGTGCGCTCGCGTTCCCCATTGAGCCCGAAACGCATCCTCAGGATGGTCGCTTCCCTAGGCGGAAGGGTTTCGACGAAATCGAGCATCATGTGGGTGACCGTCTTTCCTTCCAGCTGCTCGTAGGGATCGACTGAATTTTCATCCTCAACGATGTCCGACAGGCGCGACGTGTCATCATCACCCATGGGCGCATCGAGGGAAGCGGGACGCACGGACGCCTGGCGCATCTCGGCCACCCGCCAAGCGGGAATACCCATTTCATGGCCGAGCTCCGCATCTGACGGTTCGCGACCAAGTTCCTCCTGAAGGCGGGTGGCGACACGGCGGATCTTGCAGAGCTTGTCGACTACGTGGACCGGGAGACGAATGGTCTTGGACTGGTTCGCCAGAGCCCGGCGGATCGACTGCTTGATCCACCAAGAACCGTAGGTGGATAGCTTACCGCCCTTGGCAGGATCGAAACGTTCGACCGCCTTCATCAAGCCGATGTTGCCCTCGTTGATCAGGTCGAGCAGCGGCAGGCCGAGATTGTCATACTCCCGGGAGATCTTGACGACCAAGCGCAGGTTGGCGCGGATCATGTGTTCCCTGGCCGATTCGTCGCCGCGCTTGATCCGGTCGGCGAGGATGATTTCCTGCTCCGGAGTCAGCAAAGGCACTTCACCGACGTGACGCATATAAAGCGACAGGGACGACTCGGCATCGTAGGAGGCCCGCAATTCCTCACACGAGGAGACGCGTGGAATGACGGGTATGTTGTCGACCAAGACGGCGCGTGACGCCTCATCTGCCCGGACGGCCGCCCGAATCCTCACCGCAACAGGGGGAACCACTGCCACCGGTTGAGTCTGTTCCGGGACAGTTTGATTTCGGACCGAGCGGGTCGCCTTGACAGCCGATACAATCCCACCGGAGAAAGATCGAACCGCGATTCGTCCCGCTTTTCTCGCCATGGAGACAATTTGGGAGCCAACCGTTTTCCGCAGTGGCGAAAGGGAATGCTGCATCCTCTTGGAAGACTTTTTCTTGGATTCCCGCAGGAACAATTTGGTCATCATAATAAAGTGGCTCAGGTGTGGTTCTACGAACGCATGTCTAACTTCAGTCTATTACTGACCGCTCCTGTCAAACATTTGTTCAAACCAACTCGATCAACGCACCATATTGTTTTCAACTCTCTTTGCTGCAACATGCTTTCGAGACAGATCGGCGTCCTGCTCGAATAATTTGACTGCCATTGAAAATTATGTCTAATTCTTGTCGAAGTTAATTTGTCTATGTCAGATGTCTTTCACTCAATCAAAGCCGTCGCCCAGCAAACCGGTCTGAGCACGCATGTGATCCGTGTCTGGGAGAAACGCTACAGCGCCGTCCGTCCGGTTCGGACCAGCTCCAATCGCCGGGTCTACAGCTCCATCGAGGTCCAACGCCTCGACCTCCTTCGCCGGGCCACGGAACTGGGGCACTCCATCGGAAACATCGCGCGCCTTTCCCCGGAAAGCCTCGCCCAGCTGCTCCAAAACCAATCGACGTCATCGGACAACCTTCCCCTGAGCCGTGCTTTGTCCCCGACCGCGCGAACCGGATCCGCGGGTCTCGAGGATACCGAGCAACTGGTCGCGACATGCATCGAGCACATCCGAAACCTGGACCATCAATCCCTCGAGAAAGCTCTCGCAACCGCCATGGTGTCATTGGGACATCAGGGAATGTTGCAGAAACTCATCGCCCCGCTGGCGTGCAACATCGGCGAGGAATGGAGGCTCGGCACGCTCAAGGTCGCCCATGAGCACTTCGCGAGCGACGTGATCCGCACATTTCTTTGGAGCGCTTCGAGGCCTTTCGCGGCTTCCGAGCTGTCCCCTGATCTCATCGTGGCCACGCCCGCAGGCCAGCACCACGAACTGGGAGCGGTCATGGTCGCCGCCGTGGCCCGAAACCGGGGCTGGCATGTCACCTATCTTGGAACCTGCCTGCCCGCCGCGGAGATTGCCGGAGCGGCGATCCAAAACGGAACGAAAGCCGTCCTCCTCAGCATCGTCTATCCCGAAGACGATGAAGATCTGCCATCCGAGCTTCGCAGCCTGCGCAAGCTCCTTCCGAACGACGTGAAGATACTCGTGGGTGGCCGGGCCAGCGCGGGGTATCAGGACTGCCTGCGCGAAATCGGCGCCGGTGTGCTGACGGATCTGGAGACGCTTTATCCCGCCTTGGACGCCATCCGAACCCGCAACCGCTGACCATGCGCGTCTTCCATCTCGAAGCCGAACTGTGGCTTCCAATTCCACGAGACGAGGTTTTCCCATTTTTTGCGGACGCCGGAAACCTTGAGCAGATCACTCCGCCGTGGCTCAAGTTCGAGATCATCACACCGCGGCCCATTTCCATGAAACCAGGCGCGCTCATCGACTACAGGATCAGCCTGCGTGGCCTGCCTCTCCGTTGACGGACGGAAATCTCCGTCTGGGAGCCGCCTTTCCGCTTCGTCGATCGCCAGATTCGCGGGCCCTACCGGCAATGGGTCCATGAACACACCTTCGAAGAACGCGATAGCGGAACCCTCTGCACTGATCGAGTGGACTACGCGGTCCTGGGCGGAGCGGTGGTCGAACGCCTGTTCGTCCGCCGGGATGTCCTACGTATCTTCGAGCATAGGACGGCCGCCTTGCGGAACCATTTCCACGTTTCCGACCAATCACAGCCGTCCTGGGCGAAGCCCGGCATCTCCGTGAGTTGACCACTGGACCGGCGTTACGGCCGCTGTCTCACGCGGAAGAATTTCAACGCCGAATCATCCATCGGCACCGTGGCGCGCCATTGGCCCGGGGATACTTCTCGAACCAGCGCTCCCGTCGCCGTCCACGAGATCAAGTTCCCTGAAACCAAGACTTCGTAGTTCATCCCCGTTGGCGCTGTCCATGCCACCTGCACCTCGGGTTTTCCATTGCCCACGGACGCCGGAGACGGGCCATTTCCGGGAACGATCGTGATCGACCCAATCACAATGCTTGCGGGGCCGGGAGGCGGAATGATGACAGGCGCGTTGCCCACGACCGGCCTGCCGTTGTTGACGAAGGCCACCACTCGCACCGTTCCAGGATTCGTCAGGAGGCCGTCCGGAGCCAACAAGGTGAGGGTTGAGTTGATCGTGAGGACCACGGCCGCCGAGTTGACGCGGAGTTCTCCGCCGATGTTGAAGGGGCCACTAAAAGACAGGGTCTTGTCCACGCGGATCACCCCGCCCGGGGAATTGGCCACCGACGCCGAGCCGCTGACGGACGAGTTGCCGTTGAAGACGGCGAACACCGTTCCGAAATCGACCGCGCCGTTGAGGACGATGGGCGCGCCCATGTTCAAGGTGCCCGTGCCGCTGAAGACAACATTGGTGGAGAGCGTGTGCGTCCCAGCGTTCAGGAAGACCACGGCGTTGGTCGCGATGAAGTTGGTTCCTCGGAAGACGCTGCCCTGGTCGAGCCGGACGGTTCCGCTGCGGATCTCGAAGACGCCGTTCTGGTTGAAGCGCATGTTCGAGTTGAAGTAGTTGCCCAGCTCCTTGGTGCCCGTGCCGCCGGTCTTGGTGATGGTGCCTTCGTTGTTGAT
>JAYTUE010000212.1:0-17357 GCA_043744715.1 Verrucomicrobiota bacterium
AAGCCCGAGATCTCCGACCAGGAGCTCACTCCGGCCGTCGCCACGCTGAGCGGCAAGCAGAGCACCGCTCCGATCTTCTCCCGCCGCCGCCTCACGACCCAGGCGGTCGTGCCGGACGGCCACACCCTCGTCCTCGGCGGACTCGTCAGCGATGCGATGTCCGACGTGAACACCAAGGTGCCCATCCTTGGAGACATCCCCGGACTCGGCGCCGCCTTCCGCAAGAACTCCAAGGCACGCAACAAGCGCAACCTCGTGATGTTCGTCACACCGACGATCATCGGCAAAGACGACTACCAGAACGGCCAACGTCCGACCGAGTTTTTCAAGACCGCCTCGAACATCTCCCAGGATGAACCGAAGACGATGTGGAATTCCGCCAAGCCGGAGAAGGACTGGACCAAGCCCAAGGCCCAGTAGACCCGGATCATTTCAAACGAGAACGCCGCCGAGAAACCCGGCGGCGTTCTGCTTTTCGGATGAAAAGATCAGGCGATCGACAGCTCCTGCTTGATGCCGAACTTCTCCACTCGCTTGCGCAACGTGGCACGGGTGATGCCGAGAAGCTTTGCGGCCTGCACCTGATTGCCCCGCGTTTCGCGAAGGGCGTTGATGACCATCTCCCGCTCGATGCTCGGCAATATTTTCAGCTTCGGATCACGCCGGGCCCAGTCGAAGAGCATCCTGGAAAGTCCCGCCATGTCCGTAGGCCCTGACGACGACAAAACAGGAGCGCCCAACTCGGTCGTAGCCGCATTGGCAACGGAGTGCCCGGCCGGCGCGAGTGCGGCGGAAGCCACGAACGTGACCGCCGCGCAGATCTCCGGGGGAAGGTCCGCGGTAAGAAGGACGTCGCCCTTGGCCACGACGGATGCACGGAGGACGGCGTTCTCCAGTTCACGCACGTTGCCAGGCCACCGGTAGCGCTCGAGGATGGCCATCGCGTCCTCGGAGATCGACCGGGGGCGGGCCATGCTGTTGGCCTTGGCAAACTTCCTCAGAAAATAAGTCACCAGCAGCCGGATGTCGCTGGCGCGCTCCCGCAGGGGCGGAAGCTGCACGCGCATCACGTTGAGCCGGTAGAAGAGGTCTTCGCGGAATTCCTTGGCGGCCACGGCCTGCTCCAGCGGCCGGTTGGTCGCCGCGATCACGCGGACGTCGACCTGAACGGGCTGGTTTCCACCGACGCGTTCGAAGGTGCCCGATTGGAGGACGCGGAGGATCTTCGTCTGCGTGGGCAACGACATGTCGCCTATCTCGTCGAGGAAGATGGTTCCGTTGTTGCACTGCTCGAACTTGCCGATCCGCATGGCCGCCGCTCCGGTGAAAGCCCCCTTCTCATGGCCGAAGAGTTCGCTCTCGAGGAGGTTTTCGGGGATGGCGGCGCAGTTGATGGCCAGAAAGGGCTGCGTGCTCCGGTCCCCGTTCTGGTAGATGGCGCGGGCCACGAGTTCCTTGCCGGTGCCGCTTTCACCGGTGATCAAAACCGTCGCCTTCGAACCGGCCAGCTGGCCGATCATCTTGAAGACGCTTTGCATCGGGTCGCTGCGGCCCACGACGCCTATGTCGATGTCCTCGGCTTCAAGCTCCGGCTGGAAGGCAACGACCTGGCGCATGTCCCGCGCGGCCTTGAGGGCCCCGAAGACGATGTTCTTCAGCTTGGGCACGTCGAACGGCTTGAGCAGATAGTCGTAGGCGCCCAGCTTCATGGCTTCGATGGCCGTCTGGGTGGTGCCGTAGGCCGTCATCATGATGACGAGCAGCCGGGCATCGATCTGGCGCAGGCGGCGTAGGGTCTCCAAACCGTTGAGGCCGCCCATGCGGATGTCCATGATGACAAGGTCCGGGCGGATCTTCGGGATCAGCTCGAGGCCGGCCTCGCCGCTGTCGGCGGTGGTCAGTTCTATTTCCGGGGAGTCAAATATCCGTTTGAAGGAGTATTGAACGTCGGTCTCGTCATCGATGAGCAGCAGCTTGTCCATAAGGGGGGTCGAACGTCGGATCGGCAGGATCTAACCGGCTGCAAGAGCGATGCCAGTTCCTCGAAAGGCCGTTTTCAGCGGCTCTTGCCTCCCAGTTTCCGCTTGATCAGCTGGGCCCTCAGGAATGTGTCGGGTGTGGCTTCCTTCCAAGCGGTCACCCAGAGATCACCGAGAAACTGGCCGCCTTTCAGGATTTGGCCTCCGAGGAAGGCCTTTCCTTCGGTTTCGCTTCCAACTTCGCCGGAAAGTTTCCGCTCTTTTTCCAGAACATAGAGAGGTTCCACCTTGGCGTGCTGTTCGAGGAGAAAGCGCACGGCCACGGGAAACACTTCATGCGGCCGGTTCGGGGGAGCGACGGTGCCGAACAGCGGTTTGGCCGGGCGAATCCCGCCGGAAAGCTCCTCGAGCTTCAAGCCGGCGCGGATGTTGAAGCCGCCGTCGATCCACGAATGGAACGTCGTGTTGGTCGCGTAGCCCGAGGGATTCGGGCCAACCCAGCCGTTGTAATGGCGGGTGGTGTGGAGCGGCTGGGCCGCGTCCCCGGCGTAATGGCCCATGACGCCCATGATGTAGATGATGTTCTGGCGAGCGTTGTCCACCTCCTCCGCGGTGCCGTTCTCTTCAAAGGCCTTCAGGTAGGAGAACCCCGATTTCAGCTTGGCGTAGTTCTCCGCGATGCACCACGGAAGGAACCCGGTCAATTGACGGTTCTGGTTCTGATTCCTGGCCTCCGCGATCGGCGGAACGCCCGAAGGATTGGCCTTCCTTCCCTCAGCCAAGGCGACGGTGAACACATGACGGAACGGGCTCAGGTTCGACACGGAAAGCCCGTGCGGCCGGAGATCTTCGATGTCGAAGAAATGATCGGGCTCGTTGACATGGCGCAGGGAGGCATCGGGGCTGTTGCGCCAGCGGTCCGCTTCGCCGGACAAGAAGGCGATCCGCTCTGCCGCAGCCGGCTCCTGGACGAACGCCGGGAAGTCCTTCGGCAACGAAGCCAGCGCGATCTGGTTCACCATCCGATGGCCCTCGTAGTCCCAGGCGACCGCAGGCAATGGAGCCACCGCCGCCAAAACCACGGGAAACAGCGCCACCACGGATCGAAAACATACCTTCATCGCCACAAAGTCTCCACAGAGCGGGCTCCGACGCAAATTCCTTCCCTCAACCGAGGCCGACATGTCTCAAATCGCCCTTCAGGAAAACAAACCGGCAGGCTGGTGGACAATTCTGGTTCCTCGCTGCTTTCAGTGGGTTGGTGGGGCCGTTCGCGCCCGTGGTTGGCTGGCCGTTCTCCCTCACCCCCAGCCCTCTCCCGCTGGGAGAGGGGGCCAATGGGTCCGCCCCGGACGCTGACGCGGGAACCGGTTTGGCCCAGTCAATGCGGGCCAAAGCAGTGCCCAACGCGGCCGGCGTCACGGTGGCCAGCATTGCCGCGCCCCCGAACAGCGGCGAACTGGAAGACCTCAAGTGGATACGACTCCGCACTTCGGTGAAAAACTGATCTGCGGCTACCGCGTCTTGATCTGGGTCCAGACCTCGTCGTAGAGCCGCGACTTGGCGCCGAGATCCTCCAGGAACTCCAGCTTCTCCATCACCGTCTCCGGCGGATAGATCGATGGATTGGAAAGCACCTCCGGACCGAGGAGCTTTTTCGCTTCCGCGTTGGGCGTGGCGAACTGGGTGAACTTCGAGAGCCGCGCCCCCACCTTCGCATCGAGGATGAAGTTGATGAACTTCTCGGCCAGATCCCTGTTCGGCGCCTTCGCCAGCACCGCGAGATTGTCCTGCCATATCTGGCTGCCTTCCTTCGGGATGAAATAGCGCGTCGCCTTGTCGTCCGTCATGCCACGCGCCGCCTCGCCGCTGTAGACGATCCCAGCCTTGAGGATTTTCTCTACGACCTTGTTCTTGGCGGCCACGCTGCCGTCGAAGCTCGCGCTGCGTTTCTTGGCTTCGATCACCAGGTCGCGGGCTTCGCGGAGTTCCTTGGGTTCGGTGGAGTTCAGGCTGTGCCCCTTGAACTTCAACGCCGCGCCGATCAGGTCACGCTGGGAATCGATCAGGCCAAAGGGCTTTAGCTGTTTGGAAGGATCGAAGAAGAGGGACCACGATTCCTCCCCTTTCACGCCCGGCTCCGCCCGGTAGAACACGCCCACCGTTCCCCACTGGTAGGCCGCCGTGAACTTGTTGCCCCGGTCATACGGCGGACTAGCGAACCGGGCGTCCAGGTTCTTCAGGTTTGGCACGTTCCCATGCCGCAACGGCGCAAGGAGGTTCAGCGCCACCATCGCCTTCACCAGATGGTCGGGCGGCACCACCACGTCGTAGAGCGACACGCCGCCGCCCTGCACTTTCGCCAGCATGCTTTCGGCCTCCTCGTAGAGGTCGATCGTGACCTTGCAGTCGAACTGCGCCTCGAACTGCTTCACGATCGCGGGGTCGATGTATTCGCTCCAGATGAAGAGCCGGAGCTGCTGGGCCGCGCGGGCCTGGAGGACGGCTAGGGAGACGATGAGGAGGGACAACCACGCGGTCTTTCGCATGGCGGAAATGTCACCGGGCGTCGCGTCGTTGCAACATCATTGCCACCACCGTCGCGATCACGGAGACGGCCATCAGCAACGTCGAAAGCGCATGGATCTCCGGCGTCACGCCGCGCTTCACCGACGAGTAGATGTAGACCGGCAGCGTCGTTGATCCGGGACCGCCGGAGAAGAAGCTCACGACGAAGTCGTCTAGGCTGAGCGTGAAAGCCAGCATCGCCCCGGCGACGATCCCCGGCATGAGCAGGGGCAGGGTCACATGGCGGAAAATCTGCCGGGGTGTCGCCCCTAGATCGCTGGCCGCCTCGTCGAGAGCGGGATCCATCCCGGCAAGCCGCGCCCTCACGACCAGCGCCACAAAGGGAATCTGGAAGGTGACATGACCGGCCATGATGGTGGTGAGCCCCAATTCGAATATCCCGACCCAGGCACGCATCAGGCCGAAGAAAATCAGCAGGGCCGCCGCGAGCACGATGTCCGGCACGAACACCGGGATCGCCAGCAGGCCTTCCACCAGACCGCGGCCGCGCCGGAAGTGCTTCTCCAACGCGAACGCCAGGGTGGTTCCAAGAACCGCAGCCATCGCCGTGCCCGCCACCGCCACGATCATCGAAACCTTGAGCGCCGACCGGACCTGTTCATCCGCGAAGAGCCTCCGATACCAGTCCAGCGTTCCGCCCTGCCATTCCAGGCCGGACCGCGCCGCATTGAACGAGAAGACCACCACGACGGCGATGGGGGCGTAGAGCAGCGCATAGACCATCCACGCGACCGCCGAGTTGAACCAACCGGACCGCCTCACTCCGCCACCTCCTTCGACCGGTTCAGCCAGCGTTGCACGGACAAGCCGGCGCCCATGACCACGAGGCCGACACAAGCCATGGCGGAACCGAATGGCCAGTCCCGGCTTTGCCCGAACTGCTGCTGGATGGCATTCCCGAGCAGCGCCGTCTTCGCGCCGCCCAGGAGGTCCGGAATCACGAATTGTCCCGTGGCTGGAAGGAAGACGAGGACAAAACCGGCGACCGCTCCCGGACGGATCTGGGGCCAGACGGCGTGGCGAAACGCCTGCCAACGATTCGCCCCGAGATCGGCCGCCGCTTCGGCCAGCGTCCAGTCGAGCTTCTCCACCGAGGCGTAGAGGGGCAGCGCGAAGAATGGCAGGAAGTCCGCCACCATCCCGACCGCCACGGCGAACCATGACGGATAAAGCCCCTCGCCGGCATCGATGAAACCCAGCGCCGCCGCCGCTTCGGACAACCAGCTTCCCGGCCCGAGGATGAGCTGCCACGCGTAGGTGCGCACGAGCATGTTCGTCCAGAAGGGAATCATCACCAGCGTGAGCGCCACCGCCCGGCGACGCGGGCCAAGTCCGGCGATGAAGAAGGCGAGCGGCAAGGCCAGCAGCAAACACAGCACCGCCGTGCCGAAGCCAAGAGCGAGGCTACGGCCGAGGATCACGGGATAGAGCGGGTCGAAGCCGAGTTCGCCCCAGCCGGCGAGCCGTCGGTAATTCTCGAACGTCAGCGGCATTCCATAGCCGCCGTATTCGCCGCGCGTGAGGAAGCTGACGGCGAAGACCGCGAGCAAGGGCAGCACGAGGAAGACACCCAGCCAGCCGAGTCCGGGAACACCCAACCACCAGCCCCTGCCCTGGCTTTGCGCGCGGGATCTCATTTCAATCCTCCAGCAGCATCAGCGCGGACGACGGCAGATCGACGACCACGTTTCGCCCAGGCCGCAACGACTCCGCCGCGTCGGCCCCGCTCGGCTGCGAGGCTCGCAGGGTCATCTCCGCTGCCGACAAGGTGAACTGCGTCTCCGCCCCGGTGAACGTGGCGTCGAGAAGTCCGGCATGGAACGAGTTCCGGCCCGGCACGTCGGGATTCAACCGCACGCGCTCCGGCCGGATCGCCAGGGTCACCTGGGAACTCGCGGGCAAGGTCCCGTGGTCCGCGCGCACTTCGAGCGGACCGACGTTGGTCGCCACCGTCAGCACGTTGCCGGAGCGGGCCGTCACCGTGCCGGGGATCAGGTTGCACGCGCCGAGGAACCGGGCGACGAAGCGGTTCTTCGGCCGCTCGTAGAGTTCGCGCCCCGACGCGACCTGTTCGATGCGTCCCGCGTTCATCACGGCGATGCGGTCGCTCAGGGCCAGCGCCTCCTCCTGGTCGTGCGTCACATGGACGAAGGTCATGCCGAGGCGCCGCTGCAGGGCGCGAAGCTCCGTCTGGAGCTGCCGCCGCAGGCGCAGGTCCAGCGCGGCCAGCGGCTCGTCTAGCAGCAGGACGCGCGGTTCGTTGACGATGGCCCGCGCGAGGGCGACGCGCTGCTTCTGGCCCCCTGAGAGCTGGGCCGGCTTGCGCGCGGCCATGGAACCGATCTCGACCATCTCCAACGCCCGTTCCACACGCGGCCCAATTTCGCCGGATGAAAGGCCCTTCATCCTCAGGCCGAAGGAAACATTGTCGCGCACCGTGAGATGGGGAAAGAGCGCGTAGGACTGGAAGACCGTGTTGACCGGACGCCGGCTCGCCGGGATCGCCGTCATCTCCCCGCCGCCGATTGTCAGGCTGCCCGCGTCGGCCGAATCGAGGCCGGCGATGATCCGGAGCAACGTCGTCTTGCCGCAGCCCGACGGGCCCAGCAGCGAAAAGAACTCGCCCGCCTGGATCGAAACGGACACGCCATCCAGCGCCCGGAAGGTGCCGAAGGACCGGACAAGTCCGCCGGCTTCGATGCCGGCGCCATGTTGGGCGGATGGGTTTGGCGAAGCGGTCGCTTCGGGGGCTTGCTGCACGGAGCAATCTGCTAACAGACGGCCCCACCAGGCTCAATCGCGCGTTCCATCACGCCGCACATTTCATCGGAGAACGCAGTGGCCCGATTCAGCCGGAGGTCGCAGACGGAACGAGGACGCGGAGCCGCTTGGGCTGGAGCCGGAATGTCGCAGGCAAGGTGCCGACCAGCTCGCCGTCGAGTTCCAGGGGTTCATCCGGGACTCCTTCGAACCGCAGCTCGGCCGACTGGTGGTAGCGCATTCCGCCGGATGGCTTCCGGGTCTTGGAGAACATCTGCACGGCATAGGACGGCAACAGCCATGCGGACGCCGGCTGAAGGGTCAGGAGATCCAACCGGCCGTCGTCGATGGCCGCGTTCCAGAAGACGGCGATGCTTCCGCCGTAGAGCCGGCCGTTGCCGATGAGCGCCTGGCCGCAGGGAAACCGTTCGCCGTCCACGACGACATGGACGGGCGGCCGCCGGCTGAAAAGGGCTTTCAGTCCGGCCCAGACATACGCAGCCGAACGCAGCTTCTTCTTCAACTCCCAGCTCACGCCCGCCACGGCCCGCGCGTCCACCCCGGCCCCGGCCATCTGGATGAAGAACCGGCGTTCTCGGCCGGCGGTCGTCTGGAATTCGGCTTCGGGCAGGTCGATCAAACGTTCGCCCACGCCGCGCTGCAACGCGTGCCAGCAGGATTCGATGCGGAGGGGCAGGCGAAGTTCCCGGGCGAAGACGTTCATCGTTCCCATCGGCAAAACGGCCAGCCGCGCACGCTCGAAGCCCTGGTCCGCGTCGCCGATGCCGTTGAGCACTTCGTTGACCGTGCCGTCGCCTCCGGCCGCGAAGATGGTTTCAAAGCCCTCCTCGACCGCCTGCTTCGCGCAGATGCGGGCCGTGCCGGGCGCCCAGGTGGGTTTGAGGGCGATGCCCGCGCAGAGCTCCGCGAGACGGCGGTTCAGCGAACCGGCCTTCGCTCCGCGGGCAGCGGGATTGAAGATGACGCAGGCCGTTTCCGGTCGGAGTTGTGACGACACGTTGGTGGCTCAGACCGCGAGCACCCGGTTCACATCGATCCGGCGGGGCTCAAGCCTCAACGGAAACGCGGCGGGCTGCGGACTGGCCTCGTGGAGGTAATCCCTGAAGAGCGTGATGGCAACATTCCGGTTGTCGCGGATGCACTGCTTGATGGCGGCCGGATCCTTCTCGCAGTGGAGGAGCGTCTTCCATGAATTGATGTGCTTGGGCTTGTGGAAGTCGCTGTTGGCGACGAACGGAAGCTGCTTGAGGCCGACGGGCGTGAAGATGTTGTTCCGGTTGGCGATCTCCCACGCGTCGAGCAGGGGCGCGAACGTCTCCTGGTTCTCCCACAGGTAGAGCGTGTCTTTGCCCCACTCGCTCTTCATCACATGGGGATGCGACGCGATGGCCAGCCCGCCCTGCGAATGGATCCGGGCGATGGTCTCCTCAAGGTCGAGCGCGGGATCGATCCGGTCCTGGAGATCCACGCCAAGAAGATGGGCCGAGGACTTCTTCGACAGGCCGTCCTTGTTGAACTCGATGCCGGTCATCACGTGCATCCCGTAGCGGCGGAGCGCACGGCGGCGTTCGCGTTCGATGACCTCGAAGTATTCCTCCAACTGCGACGGGGCGAGCGTGAGGTTGGTCAGCCGGCTCAGCTTGCCGATGAGGCGACGCGGATCGGCCAGGTGGTCGGTGATGCAGATGCAGTCGAAACCGTGCTTGCCGTAGAAATCCACGACCTCAGCCACGGTCAGCTTTCCGTCGGAGTAGTTGGTGTGGATGTGGAAATCGCAGAGCAGATTTCGGTTCACATTCGATGGAACGAACGCGGGCGCTCCCGGCATCTCGCCTGCCGGGCGGGGAAACGCCGAGATCCTGCCGTTGCCGGGGCGGTCCTGCCGGGAACAGTCCTCCAGCACCATCTCCGCAATGCGCAGCGACGCATCGGGACGGGAGACGGCCTCCAGGTTCTTCCGCCAGCGTTTCCAAACCGCAGCCCCGTCGTCGAACGCTTCTTCCACCGCGCGGGCGACGTCCTTGTTCCCGTCAGCGACGATGCCGCCTTCGAGCTGCTGGATGAGCGTGGCGTTGCCCTCCTCCTGGCCGGGGATGACCTGGTTGATGACCATCGGACACGCGGCCGCGATGGCCTCCTGCACGGTGGCCCCGCCGGCCTTGCCGATGATGAGATGATGCGTCCGCATCAGCTTGGGCATCTGGTTTGTCCAGCCGAGCACGTCGACCCGGTCCCGGAAATCCTCGGTCCGTTTGGTCAGCTCGGTCTTCAGCTCCGCGTCCCGGCCGCAGGTGATCGTCAGGTGCAGGCGGGGAATCTCCATCAGACGGTCGAGCATCTTGCCGGCTTTTTTCTTGCCCGTGTTGATGATGTAAAGGACGCGCGGACCGTGACGTGCCGGAGACTCCAGCGGCGGCGAAAGCGGTTCGGCGAAGACACGGTTCACCGGAAAGCCGAGCGCTTTCACCTGGTCGGCGGGGATGCCGTTCTTTCGCAGGACCTGACCAGTCGGCTCGTTGGCCACGCAGAACCAGTCGCTGGGAGCCTTGAACCACGCGGAGTTCACCGTGATCGAGTCGGTGATGATCGTGCCGAAGCGGAACGGCCGTTCTTGGTGGTCGCGGAAAAGTTCGCGGATGGCGTGGGCGTAGACCGGGTAGCACGAAACGACGCAGTCCGGCTCCATGTGCTTCAGCACGTCGGCCAGGGCGTGGTTGAGCCGGCCCATCGCGCCGAGATTGCGGTTGGCCATCTCCGACGTGTCCAGCCAGCGGTAGACGCCGTTCCAAAGCCCCGGCGCATAGCGGACCAGTCCCAGATAGGCCTTCTTCGCTACCTCGTTGAGCCGGCCATAGCCGACTTCGAACAGGTCGAGCACTTCGACCCGTGCCGAGGGATCAACGTGTTCGAGGGCGTCACGGAGGCTGCGGGCGGCGGCGTTGTGGCCTTCGCCGAACCCGGCAGTAAGGATCAGGATCTTCTTCACGCCTTTGCAGCCTGCATCAGGCAGAAGGCGGCCGTGTGGCGGTTGTGTGAAAAGTTGTTCACACCGGAATCCGGGTCCGGCCGCGCCGACCATGGCTTGCCTTGGGCGGCCAGCCGGTGGAGAACTTTCACCACCATGCACCCCCTCAAGCGTCTCGCCCTGTTCGCGCTGCTCTCCGCCACTGCCGCGTCCACCGTCCACGCCGCCGACAACACGCTCACCGCCGCCGAAAAGAAGGACGGCTGGACCCTGCTCTTCGACGGCAGGACCACGGCCGGCTGGAGGCTCTACGGATCGACGAATGGTCCCGGGCCCGGTTGGCAGGTCACGGACGGCGTGCTGAAGAAGATCCATGAAGGCAAGGGCGGCGACATCATCACCGTGAAGCAGTTCGACAACTTCGAGTTCGCCTGGGATTGGCGCGTCGAACCCGGCGGCAACAACGGCATCAAATATCTCGTCACCGAGAAGCGCAAAGGCGCGCCCGGCCATGAATACCAGATGCTCGATGACGCGAAGCATCCCGACGGCAAGATCGGTCCCCAGCGCCAGACCGCCTCGTTTTACGACGTGCTGGCGCCCGCCGCCAACAAGCCGTCCAAGCCCGGCGGCGAATGGAACAGCTCACGGCTCCTGATCCAGGGCGCCCATGTGGAGCATTGGCTGAACGGGGCGAAGGTCCTCGAATACGAACTCGGCAGCGACGCGGTGAAAGCGGCCGTGGCCAAGAGCAAGTTCAAGAACGCCGAAGGCTTCGGCACCAAGATCTCCGGGCACATCATGCTCACCGACCACCACGACGAGGCCTCCTTCAAGAACATGAAGCTCCGGGAACTGAAGGCGAAATAGGCGGCTCGCCGCCGGTCCATTTCTTCAAAGCAGAACGGCGTCCGGAAATCGGGACGCCGTTTTCGTTCACCGAAAGAGACCGGCCTACTTGCCGGAAGGTTTTCCAAAATGCCTGTCGGCGAAATCGAGGTAGCGGTCCCAGTCGTAGTCGGTGATGTCGTGTTTGCCGGTGCGGAGATGGTAGGCGACCGCGTCGCCCACGGGTTTCTCCGGACCCGGCTGCCCGGAGACGCCCACTCCCTTTTTGCCGAAGAGCGCATAGACCGGTCCGGCATGGTAGGCGGAGAGGAACTCGCCCTTCGGATCGGCCCATTGGTCCTCGGTGGCGCTGGCGACGTAGAGCGCGCGCGGGGCGATGAGGGCGAGCAGCTCGTGCTGGTCGACGGGCATCCTGGCTTCGTTGTCGTTGTATTGTTTGAAGGCGCCGTTGAACCAGTGCGGGAAGCTGGTGTTGATCCGTTTGGTCGTCTCGCCAAACCAGCGCCGGGCCAGCGCGGCCCCGCCTTCGCCGGAGTCGTTGGAGATCACGATGCCGAAACGCTGGTCCTGAGCGCCCGCCCACAGCACCGTCTTGCCGAGCCGCGAGTGGCCGTGGAGCGCGAGACGCTTCAGGTCGATGTCGCCCGAGTTCGCAAGGTAGTCGGTGATCCGGCTGATGCCCCAGGACCATGCGCCGATCGCGTTCCAGTCGGTCGGGGCAAGCTCCTTCTGGAACAGGGCGATGACGGAGTCGGCCCTGCCGTCCGCACGATCGGGAAAGAGATCGCCGTAGTAGGCCGTGACGACGGCATAGCCACGGTCAACGACCTTCTCCACCTGCCAGCGAGTCGCCTGGTCGCCGCGCATCTGCTCCGACGCGACGTGGTTCGTCACCCCTTTCTTCGGCTCATTGGGAACCCAGCTCGTCGGCAAGATGATGCCCTGATCCGCATGGACCGTGTGGTTGCCCTGGAAGTTCAGCCCGATGAACGCAGGGACCGGTCCACGCGCCTGGGCCGGAAGATAAACGAGGATGTCCACGTGCCTCTTCACGCCGTTGCGCTCGAAGGTGAGCCGCACCTGCTTGCGCGTGGCGCGTCCGTTCAAGGCCGGCTCGTGCTGCACCCATTCCTCCCGGACCGTGATGTCGCCCTTGGGCGTGCGGCCGTAGACGTGGTCGGCGAACAGGTTGAGCAGCTCGGGCCGCCGCTTGGTCTGCCAGGTTTTCGAGTCGGTCACCTTGGAGCCGTCGAGGCAGGTCAGCGCCTCAGGCAGCGTGTAGGCGGGGATTTTGGCTTCGTCGTAGTTGAATCCGGCGGGCTGGGCTTCGGCGTCGTCCATGGCGGTGAAGAAAACCGACGCCATCAGCAGCGGAAGCGCGGCCAGGCGGGGGAGTGAACGGCAAGTGGTCATGGATCGAAACTAGGAAGCCGAATCCGTTCCGGCAAGATGGGAGGCTTGGAAATCAGGGACAGAACCACCAACAACCAATGCGGCTCCAATCCCTTGTTTCCCTTCTGACTTGTCCGCCTCTTCTGCGGTCCACCCTCTTCCCGCTTTTCGCGGATGGACACCAGCAGGCCGGGCGGGGACGCCCGGCCTGCGGAGTCAGTGCGAATGCGGTTTGCCGGTGCCGCACATGCCGCATGAGCTGGGCTGGCCGGAGCAGCTCGCGGCGGCGGCCTGGCCGGAGATGCTGCTTGAGAAGGTGGAGAGGCGCTTGGCCAGTTTCTCGGAACCGCACTGGGGACAGCGGGCCTCGCCTTCCCAACGGGTGGAGCGCACCAGCACTTCGCTGTCGTGGTCGCAGTGGGCGCAGTGGAATTCGTAGATCGGCATTGCGAAGCTATTTCGGCTGTTGTGAGGCCTTCTTGACCTCTTCTGGCGTCACGGTGCGCCCGGTTTTCCCGGACGCCCAGATCGTGGTGGAGTAGGACTTCTCGCCGGGGACGGACAACAAAGGCAGGCAAGGGAGGAACCGGCGAAGGGTGTTCATGGCCTGGTCATCGCTTGGATGAAAAGATCCTGTTGGCTTCTTCCAACGTCTCCTTCGACCCGATGTCATACCAGAGGCCGGGCACGGTCCAGGTGTAGACAGGCGTCCGGGTATGCAGCCACTGGATCAGGCGGCCGGGCTGGTCGGTGTCGTTGCCCTCGGCGATGTATTGCTCGATGAGCGGATGGACGGCCTTCGGATAGTAGTAGAGGGCGATGCCGACGCGGGTGCTGACGGGGTTGTCCGGCTTCTCGATGAACGACGTGATCTTCCCGGCCGCATCCGTCGCGACGACGCCATACTTTTTGGCCTGGTCGAGGGTGCGGACATCATAGACGCCGAGGACGGGCGCGTTCTTCTCTAGGCAAAACTGGCCGAACTCGGGTAAAGGCTGGCTGAACAGGTTGTCCCCCGCGACGACGATCAGGTCGTCGTCGATCTGCTCCCGCTTCAGGACGAAGTGCAGGTCGCCGATGGCGCCGAGCTTGTTCGATTCGTCGGTCGAGCCGTCGTCGACGATGGTGAAGTCGAGCTTGGACTTGTTGGCCCGGTAGGAGTCGGCCCACTTCTGGAAATGCCCGGCGAACTTGGCGTTGGTGACGACGTAGACGTGGTCGACGGCCTGGATGGGCGCGAGGTTGTCGAGGACGTAGTCGATCATCGGTTTACCCGCGACTGGCAGCAGCGACTTCGGCTGCGAGAGGGTCATCGGGTAGAGGCGCGTGGCATAACCGGCGCCGAGGATCAGCACTTTCATGACGGGTTACTGGATCTGGTTCTCGAAGAGGCTGGGGGCGATGGACTGCGCCAGTTCCCGGCTGCGCACGAGGATCTCCTTCGCGCATTCGCAGCCGAGGGCGAACTCCGCGAGCCTGCGGGCCTCGTCCATCTTCAGGCGGCGGATGAGGAACTTCACCGGCGGCAGCAGCGACGGCGACGCGCTGAGTTCATCCACGCCAAGTCCGAGAAGGAGCGGCACCATGACGGGATCGCCGGCCATCTCGCCGCAGACGCTCACGCTGAGGCCCTGGGCGCGAGCCGCGTCCACGGTCATCTTGATCAGGCGGATGACGGCCGGATGGGACGGCTCGTAAAGGTGGGCGATGCGTTCGTTGAGACGGTCGACGGCGAGCGTGTATTGCGTGAGGTCGTTCGTGCCGATGCTGAAGAACTTCAGCCGCCGGGCAAGGAACTGGGCCATGAGCGCGGCGGACGGGATCTCGATCATCGCCCCGACCTCGATCCGGGGGTTGAACGGCTTGCCCTCGGAAGCGAGCGCGGCCTTGCATTCCTCGAGGAGCGCGTTGGCCGCATCGACCTCCTCCACCGTGCAGATCATGGGATACATGACCTTGACGTGGCCGTGGGCGCTGGCGCGGAGGATGGCGCGGAGCTGCGTGCGGAAGAGCGCGGGTTCACCCAGGCACAGGCGGATGGCCCGCCAGCCGAGGAAGGGATTGGCCTCACGCACGATGTCCCCGTCGGCCAGGAATTTATCCCCGCCAATATCGAGCGTGCGGATGACGACGGGCGCGGATTTCATCGCCTCGGCGGCCTGCCGGTAGGCCTCGAACTGCTCGTCCTCCGAAGGCAGCTCGTGACGGTGCATGAAGAGGTATTCGGTGCGGAAGAGCCCGATGCCCTCGCCGCCCTGGCCGCGGACGCCGGCGGCGTCGGCCGCCTTCTCGATGTTGGCGAGGAGCGGGACGCTCACGCCATCGAGGGTCACGCCGGGCTTCTCGATCGCGTCGCGGAGCTTTTCGTTGAGGTCGACCTGCTTGCGGACAAGCTGCCCGTATTCGAAGAGCGTCTGATCCGTGGGGTTGATGATCAGGACCCCGTTGAAGCCGTCGAGGAGGCCGTATTCCCCGGTGGAAAGCACCGTGCTCGCGTTCTGGAGCCCGACGATGGCCGGGATCTCCATGGCGCGCGCCATGATCGCGGAATGGCTGTTGCGGCTGCCCGCGTCGGTGGCGAAGCCGAGCAGCGTCTTCTTGTCCATCATCGCCGCATCGGAGGGCGACAGGTCGTCGCTGATGAGGATGCACGGCTCGGAAAGTTTCGCGGGATCGAATTCGTTGGAGCGCCCCAGGAGATTGTTCAGGACGCGGTTGGAGACGTCGCGGATGTCGGCCGCGCGTTCGCGGAGGTATTCGTCCTCGATGGCCCCCAGAGTCTTCGCGTAGCGCTCAGCCACGGTGTTGAAGGCGTGCTCGGCGTTGGCCCGCTCCTGCTGGATGAGGCGCGTGACCTCGTCGACCAGCGACTGGTCCTCAAGGACGAGCAGGTGCGCGTCGAAGATGCTCGCGTCCGCTGAGCCGAGCGCCTTGGTCACCCTTCGCTGGATCTCGGTGATCTGCTGCCGGGTCAGGACGAAGGCATGCTGGAGACGGTCGAGCTCCGCCTTGACCTGAGATTCTTCGATGAGCCGGTGCGGGATGGTGTGGTCCGGCTTGCCCACGACCAGGATGCGCCCACGGCAAACCCCTCCCGAGACGGCCATGCCCCGGAAGATGCGTTCGCCAGGTCGTGTTCCTTGCGCCATGTCGGATCATTATTCGCCGCGATGGAGGGATGAAAAGGAATTCTTCCCCGCCCACGGCCGGACGCCCCTTCCGGCCCAAGGACGACCGGCCGGACTCGGGGTTGACCCATGTGAAGATGCCCGTGCTTCCATCACGCTTGGACACCGGCCTTGACTGGAAACGACGGCGAGGCGCTCCTCTTGGTGTGCGTCCGCCGTTCCCATCACCGCCGCTGCGGTTCTTCCGCAAGCGCTCCGCCAAGGAGGACATCCTGGCGCAATGGCGGAAGGGCGATTTCGAGGCGGACGACAAGGCCTTGCGTCGCGTCGGCAAGACCATCGGCGAGATCATGCCGGGCATCCTCCAGAAGCTCCGCATCGAGCAGCGCCAGTCCGAGACGGAGATCCTGAAGGTCTGGCAGAACCTGATCGATCCGACCCTCACCGCCCACGCCAACCCGACGGGCATCCGCAACGGCACTCTCTTCGTCACCGTCGACAGCAGCGTCTGGCTCGACGAGATCGTCCGCTACCGCCGCCGCGAAATCCTCCAGCGGCTCCAGAGCGCCTTCGGGCCCCAGCTCATCCAGCGCATTTCGTTCCGGGTTGGCTGAGCCGGACTCATGCGGCAGAAGGTAGGGCGGGCTTCCAGCCTGCCCAGTGCTGACAAAGGGTTCCCGGATTGCCCGGCATCCTGATCCTCCCGCACTGATTGATTTCAGACCGGCAGCGCCATGGGCAGGCAAGATGCACTGCCCTACCTTGCCGCGTCGGCTGAGCGCACCGTTCGGCGCCTCTTTTCGCCCGGCGCACAAATCCTGATTGCTCCTCCGCCGATGCCGGGAGTTAATCCGCGCGCCCAAGTTACTCCTTATCCCACATGGACAGTTTTCTCATCAAAGGCGGCGTGCCGCTCCACGGCGATGTGCAGATCAGCGGCGCCAAGAACGCGGTGCTCCCGCTCATGGCCGCCACGCTCCTCACCTCCGGCGAATGCGTCATCCGCCGCGTGCCCAACCTCAGCGACGTGCGCTTCATGGGCCAGATCCTCGAATCGCTCGGTTGCGAGGTGAAGTGGGACGGCGACTGCGTCCGCGTCCGCGCCGCCAAGCTCAAGCCCGTCGGCGACTACGAACTCATCCGCAAGATGCGCGGCTCCGTCTGCATCATGGGCCCCCTCCTCGGCCGCACGCGCAAGGCCACCGTCTCCCTGCCCGGCGGCTGCATCATCGGCGCCCGGCCGATCGATCTTCACCTGAAGGGATTCGAAGCCCTCGGCGCAAAGATCACCATCGAGGGCGGCGACGTGAAAGCCGTGGCCAAGAACCTCGTCGGCACCAGCATCTTCCTCGGTGGCAGAGCCGGCCCGACCGTTCTCGGCACCGCCAACGTCATGATGGCCGCCTCGCTCGCCGAAGGCGTCACCGTCATCGATTCCGCCGCCTGCGAGCCCGAGGTCATCGACCTCGCGAAATTCCTCAACGCCATGGGCGCGCGCATCACCGGTGCCGGCAGCCCCACCATCACCATCACCGGCGTGAAGGAACTCCACGGCGCGGAGCACGAGGTCATCCCCGACCGCATTGAGGCGGGCACCTTTCTCGTCGCCGCCGCCATCGCCGCGAAAACCGGCGACCGCGTCACCCTGCGCCGCGTCGATCCCTCGCACCTCAC
>JAYTUE010000213.1:0-17341 GCA_043744715.1 Verrucomicrobiota bacterium
TTGAACGACATCGAGGCCTTTGCCGCCACCGTCCACTCAGGTCAGATCAAAGGCGCGGCCGGCCCCTTCAAGAACGTGCTCGTCATCGGCATCGGCGGCTCCGCGCTCGGGCCTCAATTCGTGGCCAACGCCCTCGGCCATCCCAAGACGGACAAGATGGGCGTGCTTTTCTTCGACAACACCGACCCGGACGGCATCGACAGGACGCTGGCCCGGCTCGACGGCCAGCTCGGCGCGACCCTCGCGCTCGTCATCTCCAAGTCCGGCGGCACGCCCGAGACGCGCAACGGCATGCTCGAAGCCAAAACGGCCTACGAGAAGGCCGGGCTCGACTTCGGCAGACATGCCGTCGCCATCACCGGCATGGGCAGCGCGCTCCACAAGGCCGCGACCGCCGGCAATTGGCTGAAGAGTTTCCCCATGTGGGATTGGGTCGGCGGCCGCACGAGCGAACTTTCCGCCGTCGGACTGCTTCCAGCCGCGCTCCAGGGTCTCGACATCCGGGGAATGCTCGCCGGAGCCAAGGCCACCGACGCCGTCACCCGCGTAGCCGACGCCGAGGCGAACCCCGCCGCCCAGCTCGCGCTTTGCTGGCACTTCATCGGCGACGGCAAAGGCGCGAAGGACATGGTCGTCCTGCCCTACAAGGATCGCCTGGAACTCTTCGCCAAATATCTCCAGCAGCTCGTCATGGAATCCCTCGGCAAGGAGCTCGATCTCGCCGGCAACGTCGTGAACCAGGGCATCGCGGTCTATGGCAACAAGGGCTCCACCGACCAGCACGCCTACGTCCAGCAACTCCGCGAGGGCGTGAACAACTTCTTCGTCGTCTTCGTGGAAGTCCTGAGGGATCGCGCAGCCGGAAGCATTGAGGTCGAACCGGGCGTGACCTCGGGCGATTTCCTCAGCGGCTTCCTCCTCGGCAGCCGCGAGGCGCTCTACGAGAACGGCCGCCAGTCCATCACCATCACCATCCCGGAAGTCAGCGCGTTCTCAGTGGGCGCGCTCATCGCCTTGTTCGAGCGCGCCGTCGGCCTCTACGCCTCGCTGGTCAACATCAACGCCTACCACCAGCCCGGCGTCGAAGCCGGCAAGAAGGCCGCTGGAGTCGTGATCGCCCTGAAGCTGCAGACCGAGGCCCATCTCAAGGCCCATCCCGGTGAAAGCTTCACCGCCGCCGAGATCGCCTCGTCGCTCGGCAGTCCCGAGACGGAGACGATCTTCAAGACGCTCCAGCATCTCGCCGGCAATCCCCAGAGCCGCATCAAACGCTCCGGCGGCAGCGGACCCGGCGAGGCGAGGTTCGGGATCTGACGAGAACGATTTCGGGACTTCCCGGTGCCGGTTTTCCGAGCAGCAGACTTTCCGAATGCCTTCGGGTAGGGCAGCGTCGAACGCAGCCTACCCGACATGTCACCACGCTTTCCGAAATGCCTGAGGGACTTGCTGACCGCCTTCGCGGTCGGCCTCGCCGGCACTTCAGCGCAAGCCAGCAGCGCCGATGACGCCAAATTGGCCTTCTTCGAGCAGCGCATCCGGCCGGTGCTGGTCGAGCACTGCCACGAATGCCACAGCGCCGAGAGCAAGAAGCTGAAGGGCGGGCTGCGTCTCGACTCGAAGGCGGGCATCTTGAGAGGCGGCGACACAAAGGCCGCGATCGTTCCCGGCGACGCCGGACGAAGCCTGCTCATCGAGTCCCTCAGCTACACCAATCGCGACCTGCAAATGCCGCCCAAGGCACGGCTGCCCGATGCGGTCATCGCCGACCTCACGCGGTGGGTGAACGACGGCGCCAGCGACCCGCGCGACGGCGATCCGGGAACCAAGCCCACGGCTCCCGCCGCCACCGGCCAGGTCCATTGGGCCTTTCAGCCGATCCGCAACGGCGAACCATCGAAGAAGTCCTCGCTGTTCTCGCGCCGCGTTCATCCCATCGACCAGTTCGTCACCGCCAAACTGAAGGAACAAGAGCTGTTGCCTGCTCCGACGGCGGACCGGCGAACATTGATCCGGCGCGCGGCCTACGACCTGACGGGCCTGCCACCAACGCCCGAGCAGATCGCCGCCTTCGTCAAGGACCCGGCGAAGGATGCCATCGAGCGGATGATCGATCGTTTGCTGGCATCGCCGCGTTACGGCGAGCGCTGGGGTCGCTGGTGGCTGGATGTCGCGCGCTACGCCGACTCGAACGGCCAAGACGAGAACAAGGTCATGGCCAACGCGTGGCGGTATCGCGACTGGGTGATCCGCTCATTCAACTCCAACCAGCCTTTCGACGCCTTCATCACCGAACAGCTCGCCGGTGATCTCCTCACCACTAACGGCGTCAGCGAAGAGTCCGTGTTCGATCGCTGGACCGCCACCGGTCTGCTGGTGATGGGACCGAAGATGCTGGCCGAGCAGGACAAACCCAAACTCGTCATGGACCTTGTCGATGAACAGATCGACGTCGTAAGCCGGGCGTTTCTCGGGCTGACCGTTAGTTGCGCGCGCTGCCACGACCACAAGTTTGATCCAATCTCCGCACGTGATTACTACGCGCTGGCCGGAATTTTCCGAAGCACGAAGACGATGGAGAACCTCGCCTTCGTCTCGAAGTTCAACGAGCGCCGGATCACCGGTGCGACCCAACTTGCCGCCATCGAAGCCCACAAGAAGGTGGTCGCGGTGAAGAGCAACGAAGTGGCGCAGGCGATCGAAAGTGCGGACAAGGAGCTGCGATCCAGATGGCGAACCAACCTTGGGACTTATCTCGCCACAGCGTCTTCGCCGGCATCATCGGAGCACAGCTCGCAGACGACCAATCTGGTGACGCGACTCCGCGAGTTGATGGCGCCCGATCCTGTCACCAATTCCGTAAGCCGGACTCTACGAGACCTCGCGTCTGATGCGTCGAAGATCGCCGCGTTCCTCGCCAGCGAGACGAAACGTTCCACCACAGGCAACGGACTGAAGCTGGCTCCCGGGAAAGTCGGCGCAGCCTTTCAAGGCAATGGCCGCAATCATCTCGAGCTTCCCCATTCCTTCGAACTCGAACCGCCGCAGCTCACCGTCGAGGCATGGGTTCGCGCCGGCGCTTTTCCCAAGGAAGGAGACGAACGCCGTTGGCTCGTGAGCAAAGGCGCGAATGAATGGGCCGAAGGGCACTACGCGCTGATGCTCGATCGCAATCGAGCCGGCGCCTATCTGAACATCGGAGGCGGCAAGGAAAACGTCTTCGTGGTCTGGAACGGGGGAAAACCGCTTAAACCAAACCAGTGGCACCACCTCGCCATGACCTATGATGGCGCGACGTTGCGCCTGTTCGTAGACGGCGCAGCCGCTGGCGAAACGGAGATCAAACGGACGCGCGTCGCCGGAAAGGGTCCGCTGGTTCTGGGGCGGCGGGCGGATGGCCATGTGAACTTCAAGGGACTGCTCGACGAGGTCTACGTCCATCGCTCCGTGCTGACACCGGCCCAACTGAAGAGCCATTTCGAGAACGTGGGCAAGGTTGACGGAACGGATGTCGTGGCGCGATGGGAGTTCAATGACCTTTCCGATGCCGACCGTGAATTGCTCGCCGTGGCGGAAACGTATGATGCGCTTTTCGCTCCGGGCGGCGTCTTCGCACTGCCAAAGGATCCACGGCCCTACTATCCGGCGTCGACGCGCGACGCCATCGTCGCGCTGGAGGCCGCACGCGACACGGTGAAGACAAACGGACCCGCGCCGGCGGCTTTCGCGCTCGCGGTCGATGAGGACAAGCCGGTGGATCTGCCGGTCCACATCCGTGGCAGCCATCTGAACCTGGCGAAGGAACCCGTCCCGCGCGGCTTTGTGCAGGTCGCCTACAAGCCGGGATCCGTGCCCTTGCCGGCCAAGGGCAGTGGCCGTCTCGAACTCGCGCAGTGGCTGACCAGTCCCGAAAATCCGCTGACGGCGCGGGTCATCGTGAATCGCATCTGGCAAGCGCACTTCGGTGAGGGCCTTGTGCGTTCGCCCGACAACTTCGGCATTCGTGGTGAAACCCCGTCACATCCGGAACTCCTCGACTGGCTCGCCCGAGAATTCATGCGATCCGGCTGGGATGTGAAACAACTCCACCGGTTGATCCTGACAAGCGCGACGTGGCGTCAGGTGGGAACTGCTGACAACCGCGAGAGCGCTGCTGGCTCGAAGAAGACAGACAAGGCACACCTGACCGCCGCTGCTATCGCCAAGGCATCAAAGGTGGATCCGGACAACAAGCTGCTCTGGCATTTCCCGCGCCAACGCCTCGAAGCCGAGATGATCCGTGATGCATTGCTCGCCGTGTCCGGCCGGATGGATACGACCGTCGGCGGTTCCCTGGTGCCGTGGAAGAACGACGAGTATACCCCAGCCGACACCGTGTCCGCTACGTCGCTGCGTCGCTCCATCTATCTTCCAGTGGTGCGCGACCGGGTGTTCGACATGTTCACCATCTTCGACTTCGCCAATCCCAGCGTCGGCACCTCGAAACGCATCCCGACGGTTATTTCCCATCAGGCGCTGTTCTTCCTCAACAGCCCACTGGTCAAGGAATCCGCCAGCGCCTTCGCGAAAAACCTGGGGACCGCGGCTCCGGACAATTCCGCCACCCGCATCAAGCTGGCTTACGAACGCGCGTTCGGCCGTTTGCCAACGGAGACCGAAACGCAGCGGGCCGAACGGTTCATCGCATCGCTGCCACGCAAGGAACCGATAAAGAACGACGAAGCCGCCTGGACTGCGTGGTGCCAAATGCTCTTTGCCGCGAATGAATTCATCTATCGGGAGTAACGACATGCCGCACGATTTGCCCACGCCCTTGTCCCGCCGCCAGATGTTGCGCCAGTGCTCTGCCGGGTTCGGCAACCTCGCGCTGCTCGGCTTGATGTCGTCAATCGAACGCGCCACGGCCGGCGCGAACTTGAATCCGTTGGCCAACAAGCCACCGATGTTTCCGGCGCGGGCCAAACGGGTGATTTTTCTCTTCATGCACGGCGGCCCGTCGCACGTGGACACGTTCGACTACAAGCCGGCGCTCATTCGCGACTCGGGCAAGCCGCTGCCCTTCGACAAACCACGCATCCAGTTCGCGAAGACGTCGAACCTCTGGAAGTCGCCGTGGGAATTCCGGCCTTATGGAAAGTCGGGCGCGATGATCAGCGACCTGTTCCCGCTGGTGGGCGCCTGTGCCGACGACATCTGTTTCATCAAGTCCGTCCATGGAACCAACGAGGCCCATGGCGGCGCGCTGCTGAAACTGCACACGGGTTCCGACACCTTCGTCCGGCCGAGCATGGGTTCGTGGATCTCCTACGGCTTGGGCACGGAAAATCAGAATCTTCCCAGCTTCATCACGATCAATCCCACGTTCGGGCACGGCGGCGTTGGCAACTGGTCCAGCGCCTTCCTTCCCGCCGTTCATCAGGGGACGCCCATCGGCGGCGGTGGTCCGGTGGAGAAGGCGACGATCAACTACCTTCACGACCCCAACGAAAACGCCTCGCTGCAACGCGCCCAACTGGATCTGCTCGGCGAGATGAACCGCCAGCACCTCGCCCACGCTGGAACCGATCCGGCCCTGGAGGCGCGCATCGAGTCGTTCGAACTCGCCTTCCGCATGCAGACCGAGGCGCCGGAGACGATGGACGTTTCCCGCGAATCCGAGGCGACGAAGAAACTCTACGGTCTGGACGATCCGAAGACCGCGTCCTTCGCCCGGCAATGCCTGCTCGCCCGGCGTTTCAGTGAGCGCGGCGTCCGGTTTGTGCAGGTGACGCATCCCTATTGGGATTCGCACGGCGACCTGCCCAAGGAACACGGTCGTCTCGCCCACGAAGTGGATCGTCCCATCGCCGGATTGCTCCAGGATCTCAAGTCCCGCGGCCAACTAAAGGACACACTCGTCATCTGGGGCGGTGAATTTGGCCGCACTCCCACCATGCAAGGCTCCGACGGGCGCGACCATCATCCGCACGCCTTCACCATGTGGATGGCCGGAGGCGGCGTGAAGCCCGGATTCAGTTACGGCGTGACCGACGACTACGGCTTCTACTGCGTCGACCAGAAAGTCCACGTCCACGACCTGCATGCGACGATTCTCGCGTTGATGGGCATCGACCACGAACGCCTGACCTATCGCCACACCGGCCGCAACTTCCGCCTGACCGATGTTCATGGACGGGTGGTGAAGGAGATCTTCGCCTAACGTCCTGCGGGAGTTCTCGGGAAGGCCCGGACAACCTCCCTGGCGGTTCCTCGCTGTTTTCAGTGGGGTGGTGTGGCCGTTCGCGCCCGTGGTTGGCTGGGGTGAGGGAGAACGCGGTCGAGCAGTCCAGAGCAACTCGGAGCCGCAAGACGCATGGTTACCCACTGAAAACAGCGATGAACCAGAAGGCTTCCCAACTTCGGGCGTTGGTCATTTCGCCGGCTTCAACGAAGCGAGATACTCGACGAGGTCGACGAAATCCTGGGTGGTCATCCCGCCGACGATGCCGTCCGGCATGATCGAAGTCTTCGACTGGGTGCGCCGGGCGATGTCCGGTTTCCGGACCCTGGCCACGACTCCGGAGACGTCCTTCACCGACACCTCCTCGGCCGTTTCGCTGACCACCAGTCCGTAGAACTCGTCGCCGCCCTTCGTCTCGATGGTCCACGCCTCGTAGCCGAAGGCGATGCCGGCGCTGGGTTCGAGGATCGCCTGGTAGAGCGCGTCTTTCCCGAGCTTGGCCCCGATCTCGCCGAGGGCGGGGCCCACGTCCCGGCCTTCATCCCCGATCTTGTGGCAGTTCAGGCAGAGGCTGGTGGGGCGTTCGAGCACCTTGCGGCCGCGGGCGGCGTCTCCGCCGCGTTTGACGAGTTCGAGGATCGGCGGATGGACCTGGGCAATGACCACGGCCGACGCGGATGCGGCGAAGATCTTCGCGGCTTCGGCCTTGATCTCCGGCCATCGCGTGCCGGCCAGTTCGGACGCGGCCACCGCGCGCGCATCGTCTGGAAGTTTTCCGTCACGGCCGAGTTGCAGGAGACCGTTCGCGCCCTCCTGGGTCCGCACCGCCGCCGTGATCGCGGCCTTGCGGAGCGCGGGGGAACGGGAGGCGTCCGCCGCGATCGGCAGGAGGAAAACCGCAGCTTGTTTGTCGCCGGAGCCTCCAAGGGCTTCGACGACCTTCGTCGCGTCAGGACCGGCCAGGGCCTTGGCGAGGGAACCCTGGTTTCCGCCCGCGAGGATCAGCCTCATGGCCTCCGCGCCGGCATCGCCGGAGGGTTCCGCGATGGCGACCCGCAACAGCCCGTCCTCCTGGCCGGCGAGTTTGAACTGCCGCACGATCTGCACGAACTGCGGCGTGCCGCGTGTCGTCTCGAGAACCCGGAGCACAGCCGCCTTCACCTTGGGATTCGATTCGAGATCAATGTCCTGCAGCCTCGACAGCGCCTCGATGGCGACGCTGTTCTCCGCTGCCATTCCGGCGCGGTCGGCAGCCATCAGCAGGATGCCTGCTGCGAACAGCGCGTGAAGTCGCCGAAGCCCTTCGATGTGGAGAAATTTTCTCTTCCACATAGTCAACATTGGCGAGCCGGCGGCAGGCAGTCTCATGGGATGAATCGACGTCAGCGGAGCACGCCGCCTTCAGCCGCAAGCAACCGGCGCTTCCAATCGAGGCCGCCGGAGAAGCCACCGAGCCGCCCGCCGCTTGCGAGAACCCGATGGCACGGGATCAGAAGGGGAATGGGATTCGCGCCGCAGGCCTGCCCGACGGCCCGGGCTCCGCGCGGTTTGCCGATGGCGGCGGCGATGTCGCCGTAGCCGAGGGTCTTTCCGAGAGGAATACGCCGCATTTCGCGCCAGACGGCTTGTTGGAACGAAGTCCCCTCCGGTGCGAGGGGTGGAAGTTTTTCCGGCGGATCGCCCGCGAGGATGGCCGTGACGGTGGCCGATGTCCGCTTATGCCAGGAGGCTGCTTCGTCGGGAACGTTCTGCGTGGTAGGAGCCGATTCTGTCCGGCTGGAAGGAAAGTCGAGGGCGGTCAGGCCTTCGGCGGAATAGCGGGCGAGGAAGACGCCGTGGGGCGTATGGATCGGGAGAATGCAGCGGGGGAGGGCGGGGTTCATTCGTCGCGGCCTCTAGCGGTCAAGTCCAGCGGGCGATGAAGAGAAGGGGAAGGCGCATGGAAAGGATTTCGCTCAGCGTTTCACGACCATCGCGATGATGCCCCAGAGCGCGAGGATGAAGATGATGGCGACGGCGATGAAGCGGTTGCGCGCGACCCGTTTCTCGATCTTCAGCGGGCGCAGCCCCTGGATCTGGCCGGCCGCCAACAGGGAGATGAGCTTGGGATTGGCGCTTGGTTTGCCGGTGAACTGCTCCTTCATCTGACGCCAGAGGCCGGGGAGGTCGAACTTGCGAACGCCGAATTCATTGTAGGCTCCGGGGCTTCGGGGGGCGGTCGTGGAGGCGGGCGGCTCCCACCTCGGGGCTTGGCCCCGGACCGGGTCCGCCGCCGCGGACCCGGCGGCTGAATGAGGTGCCGGACCCATCGGCCGCGAGGTGGACCGCATCCGGCCCCAGCTGGCGGGAACGTGCGTATCGGGTAGCGGGGCAGGAGCCGGTTTCGCGGCGGATGCGTCCTGGTTCAGGCGACGGATCTTCTCCTCCAGCTCGGAGATTTCCCGGTTCAATTCACGGGCCTTGTCGGAAATCGGATCGGCTTTGCGTCGGAACAGTCCCATGTCTTCAGCGGTAGGATCACGGCTTCCGCAGAAGGAGGATCAGGAAAATGGCGAGGGCCAGAACGACCAGCGGCCAGGTGAAGGCGAGGCCGATGCGTCCCAGTTCAAGGAAGCTGCGGGCGCCAAAAGGCATTCCGCGTTGGTCATCGGAAACTTTGCCGTCGAGGCCGGCGGATGTCGCCTTGTCGCCCGTGAGGACCGGGAACTTCAGCCGCGCCCCGTTCCATTCCATGCGGGCGTTTTCGACGATGGTCAGTCCGCGGGTGAGCTCGGCGTTGTAGTTTTCACGGGTCCAGTCGGTCTCGCGGATGCTCTGGACCTTGGCGAGGGCTTCGCGGAATTCCTGGAGGGTGCGCGACATCTGCTCGGCCTCGCGGCGGTGGCTGAACTCGGCGTCCTCCAGCAGTCCGATGCCCCGGACGAGATGCTGCTCCGTTTCGGTGCGGCCCTGCTGGAATTCGTTCTGGCGGCGGCGCAGTTCCTCGAGCTGGGTGCGCTCGCGTTCGAGATCGTCCTGGGCGCGCTTGAGTTCGGCCAGTTTGGACTGGGCCTCGGACATCCGGGCCTCCACTTCCTCCCGGCTGGGCGCGCGGTTTCCGGCGGCGCGGCCGGCCTGCATGCCGCCCGGGCCGGGCACCGTGGCGGAGGTGCCGCCTGACTGGTAGTCGCGGTCGACAAACTCCGCGGGATCGAACTCGGAAGCCATGACGCGAGTTACTCACGGCCCCCGGATCAAGTAAAGAGGCCGCTCCGCAGGGTTGCTCACCGGTTGCAAAACGGGGTTGTCCGGACGAAGACGATCCGCTGATCGGAGGGATTAGGCTTGCGACGGGGGCCCTTGAATCGCTATAGGCCTACCGATTGATAGAATATTGGCGTCCGATGCTTAATGGCTTTTTGAACCAGTCTCGTCCGGGGAGGACCGTTTGAACCGGCCCTACCAACCCCGGGGCAACCCCCAGAACTATGGGCCGCGGATCAATGGGAAGATCCGTGCCAAGGAAGTCCGCCTCGTCGGCGACGAGGGCAAACAGCTCGGCGTCATGCAGCTGGGGGACGCCCTGACGGCCGCGCGCCAGGCGGGCGTGGACCTTGTCGAGATCGCCCCCAACGCCGTTCCTCCCGTCTGCCGGCTCGTCGACTACGGCAAATACAAATACGAGCAGAACAAGAAGGAGCAGGAGACGCGGAAGCACCAGCAGGCCAACATCGTCAAGGAGGTGCAGCTCACCCCTCGCATCGACCCGCATGACCTGTCCATCAAGGTGGCCCATGCGGTCGACTTCATGTGCGAGGAGATGAAGGTCAAGGTCGCCCTCAAGTTCAAGGGCCGTGAAATGGCCCACAAGGAGTTCGGCTTCCAGGTCATCAAGAAGTTCATCGAGGATACCAAGCCCTGGGGGCATCCGGACAACGAACCCCGCCTCAATGGCAGGACCATCGTTCTCATGATGAGTCCGCTGCCGAAGAACAAACGCGCCAAGCATCCCCGCGCCGACGCCACCGGCAATGTGGACGTGAATCCGAATCCTCCGAAGCCCGCACCGGTCGAGGTGGACGACGACGATGATGACGAGGGTGAAGAGCCGTCCGCCGAAGGTGGATCTCCGGCCACTCCCTGAGCTCGGAGGTTGGTTGATTTCGCACGAAGCCCGGTCCAAGGACCGGGCTTCGTCTTTTTAGGATGCGAAGGAGCCGGCTTACTTGCTGCCGGGTTTGATCGCCGGAGTTCCGGCCAGATCGGCTGGCAGATTGGCCGGGTCGAACGTCTCCACCTTCAGGGCCAGCAGGCTGAACGTGGGCACGCCCAGCGGGGCGACCCCGTTGGAACGGTCCACCACCATTCCGACCCCCGCCACGACACCGCCGTGTTCGCGCACGATGGCCATCGTCTCCTGCGCGCGGCCTCCCTTGGTCACGACGTCCTCGACGACGAAGAGCTTTTCGCCGAGGCCGATCTTGAAGTTGCGCCGGAGGACCAGGCTTCCTTCCTCCTTCTCCGCGAAGATGAAGCGCAGGCCCAGTTGGCGGGCGACTTCCTGGCCGATGACGAGGCCCCCCATGGCGGGTGAAATGACCGTCGTCGCCCCAAGCCCGCGCAGCTTGGCCGCAAGCGCTTCGCCGAGCCTCTCCACGTCGGGCATCAGCTGCAGGGCTAGGGCGCACTGGAAGAATTGGCGGCTGTGCAGGCCGCTGCGGAGGATGAAATGGCCTTCCAACAGGGCGCCGGACTTCCGGAAAATCTGGATCACTTCGGCATCGGTCATCCTGTGAGTCTTCGCGGCGTCCGCCCGCGAGGCAAGTCCGCTCGGGCACCCGCCTGCAATCCGGTTTTCCGTTTGCATTCCCCCTCACGCCGGTAAGTTCCGCGCATGTTAGTGCCGACCAGTCCCGCCCTCACTGCGCTCATCGAAGCGCTGACGGACGGCCTTGTCTTTGTGCAGGTGTTCATCGCCCCGGATGGAAGCGGCTTTCGGCTGCGCCACACGTCGGATGCGGCGGTTGATTGGGCGGAACTTCAGCCAGTCTCACTGGAAGGTCTTCAACAACTGGCGCAGTTCACCGAAGCAGGCGCCTTCCGACCGTTGAAGGCCGCGCCGACCCTGAAGCACGGATGGCGCACGGAAGTTTCTTCCCAGGACGACCTCGAACTCGCGCTACAACACCTTTACCCGGGCGCGTTGGTCGACTGGTTCGCGGCCGATCAGAACCCTGCGCCCGTGACCCATTACCGTGATTTCGCCAACCGCCAGACGGGCATGTATCGCGTGACGCAGATCCTGCCGGACGAACGCGCGGCCCAGGTCGCCCAGGCCGGCTGCCGGTCGGAGCATTGCCTGAAGCGTCGCCTGTGGACGGTTCCCGGGCTGGAGCCCGATGCCACCAACGCCAAGAGCATCGTCCCCTGCCTGGAGCCCTGCCAGGTCATCCTCGAGTTCGCTCGCAAGGCCATGAAGATCGAGCAGGAAGACCGCATTGACCTGAAGCTGGCCCCTTCGGAACTCGCCTCGATCAAGGAGGCGCTGGCCTTCGCCGCCGCGCATCCGGCGCCCGGGTTGCGCGAAGGCGATGTCGCCTCGGCCCGCAGCGTCCGACGTCTCCGCCTGCTGCTGGCCAAGCTTGACGGCGGCGAAACACACGACGATGACTCAGAAGAACACTGACCTTCCCCCCCCATGAATCCAACCGCCATTCCACCCGCCGCGAGCAAGCTCGGAGCCCTCGTCCTTGGCCTCGTCGCAGCCCTTACACTGCCCACCGACGTCCGCGCCGCCGATCAACCAAAGGTCGAAGTCATCGAACGGATCGTGAAGGAGCCCACACCCGAACAGGCGTCCTGGGCGGCCCTCATGAAGGCCACCCAGCTGCCGGTGCCGCCAAAAGAATGGAGGGACAACCAGCCTTCGAAGGACGAGATCAAGGCGTTCGAGGCGACCCGGGCCGCGGCCTTCGAGAAGAACGCCGGACTGGTGCGGGAATTCGTCACCGCCAATCCGACGCATCCGAAGACCACCGAGGCGAAGATGATGGAGTTCCGCTTCACCCTCGGCGCGGTCCAGAGCGGCCGCGAGGCGTTGAAGGACCGGACCATCAAGCTGGCCGACGAGCGCATCGCCATGTCGTCGGTCAACGACCAGGAGAAGTTCCAACTCGAGCTGGTGAAGGCGGAGCTGGGCATGTCGGCGGCCGACCGCGAGGACATCTCGAAGAGCACCCCGGTCCTGCTGGGCGCCGTGAAGGGACTTCGCACGAAGTATCCCGGCAACGAAATGGCCAACCAGTTCCTGCTGCTGCTGGCCTCGAATGCGGAAGACCATGTCGTGGTCACCGAGATCGCCAAAGACGTCCTCGCCTCCACCAAGTCTGAGCAGACCAAGGAGGCCGCCAACGAGCTGCTCAAGAAATTCGAGCGCGTCGGCAAGGCGGTCGACATCCAGTTCACCGCCGTGGACGGCCGCAAGATCAGCATCGCCGACATGAAGGGCAAAGTGGTCCTCGTCGACTTCTGGGCCACGTGGTGCGGTCCCTGCATCGCGGAGCTTCCCAACGTCAAGGCCGCCTACGCCAAGCTGCATCCGAAGGGCTTTGAGATCGTCGGAATCAGCTTCGACCAGGACAAGGACAAGCTGGAGAAGATGATCAAGAAGGAAGGCATGACGTGGCCGCAGTATTTCGACGGTGAAGGTTGGCAGAACAAGTTCGGCGAAGCCTTCGGCATCAAATCCATCCCCGCCATGTGGCTGGTCGACAAGAAGGGCAACCTCCGCGACGTCAACGCCCGCGCCGGACTCGAAGCGAAGGTCGAGAAACTCCTCAACGAGAAGTGACCTTTTGGCGACGGCGCCACGTCGCAAGCTTGGCAGGCAGTTGAAGATCCAAGGGGTGAACGCTCGTCGCCTTCCGCGTGAGCCTCCACGCCCCCGCCATCTCCAAATGCTCCCATTGGAAGACATGAGCTTCAGCGTGGTCCCGATGTTTCGCGTTCCATCATCAATGCTCACCGTATGGAGCTGCCCGATGGTGACGCCTTCAAATTGAGGCAGGTGCCGGGCGTGACTTGGCGGATTGTCCCGACGAATGCGGCGAGGCCTTATCCCAATCGAGGAACCCAAAATGAATCCTTTCGGTAGCTACGCTCGTGGAAGCGCCCCTGGAACGGATAAGCTTCCAGGTTTGATGAGGATCTTTATCGCGCCCGGATTGTTTGGCGCGGTGGAGGAGTGGAGATGAAAATGCTCTCGGTAGACATTGGCCCGGCAAGCTGATCCCATCAGGCATAGGGCGTTTTCTCTATGATCGATCTATTCAGCCGCCTCGGTATCGCGCTCGGGCTTGGTTTGCTCGTCGGACTACAGCGTCAGCGGACTGACGCCCGGCTCGCGGGTTTCCGGACGTTTCCGCTCGTGACGTTGCTGGGTGCGATGTGCGCGTTGCTGGCGGAGAGCTTCGGTGGATGGACGGTGGCGGGTGGATTGGCGGCACTGGCGCTCATCATTGTCGGAGGCAATCTTCCTCTGAGGCGCGGCGGCGGGGGAAATCCTGGCGTCACCACGGAGGTCACCATGCTGCTCATGTTCGTCATCGGGGCCTATACGATGGTGGGCTCGCTGGCGGTCGCGATTGTGACCTGCGGCGCCGTGGCCGTGCTGCTGCATTTGAAACCGCAGATGCACTCGATGGCGCGGAGGATCAGTGATCCCGATTTCACGGCGACGATGCAGTTCGCGCTGATCTCCCTGGTCATTCTTCCGGTGCTGCCGAACCAGGTTTACGGACCCTTCGCGGTGCTCAATCCGTTCAAGATCTGGCTGATGGTCGTCCTCATCGTCGGCCTCAGCCTCGGCGGATACATCGCCTACAAGCTGATCGGGATTCGGGCGGGAGCCTGGGCCAGCGGCCTGCTGGGTGGGCTGATCTCGAGCACGGCCACGACGGTGAGCATCGCACGGCGGAGCCGGCAGTCTCCCGGACAGGCGGAAGTTGGCGCCTTCGTGATCATGATGGCGTCCGCCGTCTCGTTGCTGCGTGTGGGCATTCTCATCGGCGTGGTCGCGCCGCAATTGCTGCGAGCGGCGGCGGCTCCTCTTGGCGCGATGTTGGCCGTGCTCGCACTGTTCGCATGGACGAGCTTGCGGCAGAGCAGCCAAGCGCCGTCCTCGGTCCCGGAGCAGAACAACCCCGCCGAGTTGAAATCCGCGGTGGTGTTCGGCCTGCTTTACGCGCTCGTGCTGGTCGGAGTCGCCGCGGCCAACGAGCACTTTGGCCGCAACGGGCTCTATGTGGCCGCCGTGGTTTCCGGACTCACCGACATGGACGCGATCACCCTGTCTGTCACCCAGCTGGTGAACTCCATCGGGATCACACCCGGCACCGGATGGCGGCTGATCCTCGTCGCGGCGATGGCGAACCTCGCCTTCAAGGCGGCCACGGTGGCGGCACTCGGAGAACGGAGGTTGCTCCGGCGCGTGGCCTTCGGCTTCGGGGCGGCCGCGGCGACGGGCGGGGCCCTGCTGTTCTATGGACCGGCTTGAGACGACTCACCCCTCGCGCATTCGAAGAACCGGGAGATGCGCAAACCAACTTCACCCGATGCAGAATCTGAAAGACCAGTCCTGGCACAAGTTGACCTCCGAAGGGGCGGTTCAATTCCTCATGGTGAATTCGGCCACCGGCCTGTCGGCGGAGGAAATCCTTAGTCGTCAAAAAGAATTCGGCCTGAATCAGATGACCGCGCAGCAGCGCGTCAGCCCGTGGATACGCTTCCTCCTGCAGTTCCATCAGCCGCTCATTTACATCTTGCTCGCCTCGACCGGGATTGCGGCGGCGATGGGCGAATGGGTGGATGCGTCGGTCATTTTCAGCGTCGCCTTCATCAATGCTGTCGTCGGCTATTTGCAGGAGGCGAAGGCGGAGAAGGCCATCGAAGCGCTGGCGAAAATGGTCCTCACCGAGGCCACAGTGCGGCGCGGTGGAGAGAAGCTGCGGGTTCCCTCGGCGCAGCTCGTGCCGGGCGACGTGGTGCTGCTCCAGTCCGGCGACCGCGTGCCCGCCGATCTGCGGCTGCTGCTGCGGCGGAATTTGCACATCGAGGAAGCGGCGCTGACCGGCGAATCGCTACCCGTCGAAAAGCAAACCGAGCCGCTGCCCGCCGGCACGATCCTCGCCGACCGCACCAATCTTGCCTTTACCGGCACGCTCGTCACCGCCGGCCAGGGCGAGGGCGTGGTCTTCGCCACCGGCGACAAAACCGAGATGGGCCGCATCGCCGGGATGATGAATCTCGCGGAGGATTTGCAGACGCCGCTCACGCGCAAGATCGCGCAATTCAGCCGGCTGCTGCTCTACGTCATCCTCGGACTGGCGGCATTGATTTTCATCGTCGGCATCCTGCGGGGCCAGCCGTGGCCGGAGATGTTCATGGCGGCGATTGCGTTGGCGGTCGGCGCGATTCCGGAGGGCCTGCCCGCGGTCGTGACCATCACGCTGGCCATCGGCGTGGGGCGCATGGTCCGGCGGCACGCGATCATCCGCAAGCTGCCCGCCGTCGAGACGCTCGGCAGCACCACCGTCATCTGTTCGGACAAGACCGGCACGCTCACGCAGAATCAAATGACCGTGCAGGAAATCCATGCCGGCGGGCGGCTCTACCACGTCACCGGCAGCGGCTACGAGGCCGTGGGGAAGATCCATTTCGAGCAAACGCCCGTCGTCGTGGGTGAAAACGTCGCGCTCATCGAAACGCTCGGCGCCGGCCTGCTCTGCAACGATTCGCGGCTCGTCCGCAACGACGAAGGCCAGACCATCGTGCAAGGCGACCCGACCGAGGCGGCGCTGATCGTCGCCGCGCAGAAGGCGGGGCTTTCCGAGGAAGAAATGAACGGACGCCTGCCGCGGATCGAGACCATCCCTTTCGAGTCCGAATACCGCTACATGGCCACGCTCCACGGGGCCGACGAAGCGCCGAAGATCATCTACATCAAAGGCGCGGCGGAAGCCCTGCTGGGCAAATGCACGCACGCGCTCGGCGACGATGGCGCACTGGCGCTGCTCGACGGCGCTCTCATCGTGCGCCATGCCGAGGCCATGGCCGCGCGCGGCCTGCGCGTGCTCGCCTTTGCCCGTCGGGAAATGCCGCCGGCGCACGACGGGCTGGAGCATGAGCATGTGGCCGGCGGGCTGACCTTTCTCGGCCTCCAGGGCAAACTCGATCCGCCGCGTCCCGAAGTGATCAAGGCCGTGGCCAAGTGCCGCGCCGCTGGCATCCAGGTGAAGATGATCACCGGCGACCATCTCCTCACCGCCAAGGCCATCGCCGCGCAGATTGGCTTGGAGAGCGGCGCGGGCGTCATCGGGCTGACGGGCCGCGATTTGGAAACGCTCAACGACGGGGAACTGGCCGACGCCGCCGAGAGCGCCACCGTGTTTGCCCGCGTCGCGCCTGAGCAGAAATTGCGGCTCGTCAAGGCGCTGCAAGCGCGCGGCCACGTCGTCGCCATGACCGGCGACGGCGTCAACGACGCGCCCGCGCTCAAGCAAGCCGACATCGGCATCGCGATGGGCATCACCGGCACCGACGTGTCGAAAGAAGCCGCCGACATGATCCTGACCGACGACAACTTCGCCTCGATCGAAGCCGCCGTGGAGGAAGGGCGCGGCGTCTTCGACAATCTCACCAAGTTCATCCTGTGGATCCTCCCGACCAACGGCGGCGTCGCGCTCATCCTGCTCGTCGCGATCATCGGCGGAATCACCCTGCCCATGCTGCCCACGCAACTGCTCTGGCTCAACCTCGTCACCGCGCTCCTCCTCGGCCTGACGCTGGTCTTTGAGCCGAAAGAAACCGACATCATGCAGCGCCCGCCGCGCGACCCGAAAAAGCCGCTGCTCACCCGCTCACTGCTCATGCGCACCGCGCTGGTCACGCTCATCTGTCTGATCGGCGCGTTCGGCCTTTTTGCGTGGGAGCACGGCATCCAAGGCACGAACCTCGCCGAAGCCCGCGCCGCGGTCGTCAACGTCATCGTGATGGTCCAGAGCTTTTACCTGCTCAACTGCCGCAGCCGGACCCGCTCGATGTTTTCCATCGGTCTTTTCTCCAACCCCTGGCTGATCGCCGGCATCG